>ONEN01000275.1 GCA_900316815.1 uncultured Eubacteriales bacterium
CCACGCCCCCCTGCGGGAGAAGCTCGCTGTAGAGTCCGATGGGGCGGGAGACGAGCGTCCCTTCGCCAAGGAAACGCCCGTTGACGCCCACGGCACAGGCAATGGGAATGATGAAGCGCAGCGTCGAGCCGGACTCGATGCAGTTGACGTCTACAGGCTCGCCGTCCGCGTGTCCGGCGCGATGTGCCATGCCGTCAATTATCAGCGTATCGCCGGCGTATTCCGCCCTTGCGCCAAGAGCGGAAATGGCGTTGAGCGTCGCCTTCATATCGTTGGAAAGCTCGATGGGAGAAAGGACGCTTCTTCCCGCCGCCAGCGCCGCGCAGAGCATGGCCCTGTGCGCCGCGCTCTTGGAGGGGGGAATTCTGACGCTTCCCCGTAGCAATCCGCCGCCCGGTATGGTACAGACAGCCGTGTCGTGTGTCAATTCATTCATACGCCCATTCCTTTCCTGACAAAATCAAGGAATTCGGCGCATTGGATCGGTTGTACAAAGGAATTCCCTATTTCTCTGAGAAGCACTACATTTAAACAATCGCCGCGCCGCTTCTTGTCGAGCATGGCGGCTTCGCATATTTCTTCCGGCGAAAAACCGCAGGCGGTCGGCATACCGCATTTTTTCAACACAGCTTCGATTCTGTCGCAGGTTCCCTTCGCTGTCAGACCTGCGGCTTCACCCGCGCGCGCCATGACGCACATGCCGACGCCGACAGCTTCACCGTGGGCAATACCGGTGTAGCCGGCGCATTTTTCAATCGCGTGGCCGACGGTGTGTCCAAAATTGAGCAGCATGCGCTCGCCGGACTCCTTCTCGTCGCGCTCCACCACGCCTGCTTTGATTTCAATCGAACGCGCGGTCAGCTCTTCGATCCTGTTCATATCCGTTCCATGTTTTTCAATCAGCCCAAACAGCTCCGCTGATTTGATGCAGCCGTGCTTGATG
This sequence comes from uncultured Eubacteriales bacterium, assembly GCA_900316815.1. Lineage (GTDB taxonomy): Bacteria > Bacillota > Clostridia > Oscillospirales > Acutalibacteraceae > Ruminococcoides. Next base: position 944 of record ONEN01000275.1, read on the forward strand.
ATTTCTCCGAAGCCGTCGGTGATGTATCTCGAAGGCAGGGAGGAAAGCGTGTCCGCGTCGGCAAGCACCAGACAGGGCTGGTGGAAGCTGCCGACCAGATTCTTACCGCACTCCAGATCAATGCCCGTCTTGCCGCCGACCGAGCTGTCATTCTGGGAGAGAACCGTGGTGGGAATCTGCACGAACGGAATGCCGCGAAGGTAGGTCGCCGCCGCGAAGCCGCACATATCGCCGGTCACGCCGCCGCCGAGCGCCACGGCAAAGTCGCTGCGGCTCAGCTCCGCCCCGGTGAACGCCTCATACATTCCCACGATGGCGGGAAGCCGCTTATGCGCTTCTGCGTTCCGCTTTCGGCAGAATCTTCCGGATTAACTCTCCGGACGCCGATAATATGCCTCTTTGAATAATCACGTCGTATTGCCTGCCCGTATGGACATGGATTGTCTTTGAAAAACTCATTCGCCCAGTTCCTCCTTGACCATGCGCCCACGTCCGAGAATTCTTTCCAGTGTCTCGCGGTCGTTGGACTTGATGGCGTCGGTCATCTCCGTAATATTCCGTATCAGAAGGTCAAGCTCCTGCGTCAGCGCGTCGGCATTCTGAAGGAAAAGCTCTGCCCATAGATGCTCGTTCAGCCGCGCCACGCGGGACACGTCGCGGTAGCTTCCCGCAGAAAAGCCCCTGTGATGCAGACATTGCGGGCTTTGCACGTAGGCATTCGCCAGCACATGCGGGAGCTGCGAGGTAAAAGCGATCATGCGGTCGTGTTCTTCGGGCGAGCAGACCACCTGCATGCCAAAGCCGATGAGGGAAGAAAAATTCTTCAACCATTCCACCTGTTGTCTGCAGGAATCGGCGACGGGAGTGATGATAAAGCTCGCGCCATGGAAGAGCGCCGCCTCGCTGTTGGCATAGCCGCCCTTTTCCTTGCCCGCCATAGGGTGAACGCCCACAAAGACGAAGCCGTGCCGTGCGGCGATGGGCGGCATTTTCTCGCAGATAAAGCGCTTGATGCCCGAAACGTCGATCACCAGCGCACCCTTTTTGACTCTGTCGCCGATGGATTCCATGTATTCCACCGCTTCCTCCGGGTAAAGACCCAGAATGATCATATCCGCCTGACCGATGTTGTCGTCGGTCAGCTCCTCGTGAACCGCGCCATCCTCTATCGCCCGCAGCAGTGTCGCGCGCGTGCGGTTGCGCGCCATAATGTGATAATCCGTCTTATCGGCGATTGCCTTTGCCATCGAGCCGCCAATCAGTCCCAGCCCGATGATCGCAATGTTATTTATTTCAACCACAGGATTCCTCTCTCCCCCAGCTAAATTAATACGGTTGCTTTTTATCATACTAAATTCTTGCTCAAATGTCAAGCAAAGAGTCATTTTACAAAGACTTCATCAAAAACGCCCTGCGCCACCCGACGGAACGGCACTCCGTCAGGCTGTGCAGAGCGTTTGGTCTTCTCTCTCATGGTTTTAACCGGAACGTTATATAATGTAAGAGCCTCAATCTATAC
>ONEN01000274.1 GCA_900316815.1 uncultured Eubacteriales bacterium
CCGTAAAAATCATCGAGGGCACAGGCGCTTCGATCGCCGACACCCGCAAGACACTGCCGGGACTGCGCCCGCTGCAAAAATACGCGGTCACCGTCGGCGGCGGCAAAAACCACCGCTTCAACCTTTCCGACGCGGCAATGCTTAAGGACAACCACGTAGACGCCGGCGGCGGAATAGCCAACGCCGTTGCAAAGCTGCGGAAAAAGCTCGGCCACATGACCAAGATCGAGCTTGAGGTGCGCAACCTTGACGAGCTGGGTCAGGCGCTTGAAGCGGGCGTGGACGTGATAATGCTCGACAACATGAGCGTGGAGCAGATGAAGGAAGCGGTCGACATCACCGCAGGCAAAGCGCTGCTGGAGGCAAGCGGCGGAATTACCGACGAAACGCTGCGCGCGATCGCCGAAACCGGCGTTGACATCATTTCGATGGGCGCGGTCACCCACTCGGTCAAGGCGTTCGACATTTCACTCAAGATTTCATCTTGAGAATCTAAAAGCGAAAATTGAGAACCGAAAGCTGAAAGGCTTTTGGCTTTTAATAAGCACATAGGAGGAATAAAAATGGTAAAAATCGGTATTTTGGGTTACGGCAACCTCGGCAGGGGCGTTGAGGCTGCCATCAAGAAGAATGACGACATGGAGCTTGTCGCGGTTTATACCCGCCGCGACCCGTCCGCACTCGTCATCAACACAGAGGGCGCCGCAGTAAAAAGCACCGCCGACCTCGACGCCGGAACCGAGGACATCGACGTTCTGGTCATCTGCGGCGGAAGCGCCACGGACCTGCCCGAAATGACCCCCAAATACGCGGCGATGTACAACGTCATCGACAGCTTTGACACCCACGCCAAGGTACCCGTCCACTTCGCGAACGTGGACAAGGCGAGCAAGTCTGCGGGCAAGGTCGGCATCATCTCCTGCGGCTGGGATCCCGGAATGTTCTCGCTCAACAGGGTCTATGCCCACGCGGTGCTGCCCGACGGCAAGGATTACACGTTCTGGGGCAAGGGCGTCAGCCAAGGCCATTCCGACGCCGTCAGAAGGATAGAGGGCGTTTCGGACGCGCGCCAGTACACCGTGCCGGTCCCTGCGGCGCTTGAAGCGGTGAGAAACGGCTCCGATCCCGTGCTGACCACCCGCGAAAAGCACACCAGAGAGTGCTTTGTGGTCGCTGAGGAGGGCGCCGATCTCGAGAGGATCGAAAACGAGATCAAGACCATGCCCAACTATTTTGCCGACTACGACACCACCGTTCACTTTATCTCCGCCGAGGAAATGAAGGCAAACCACAGCGGTCTGCCCCACGGCGGCTCCGTGATCTATTCCGGCGAGAGCAGCGACAGCTCGACTCCAACCCCGAATTTACCGGCTCGGTGCTGATCGCCTACGCGCGCGCGGCGGCAAGACTCAACGCGGAGGGCGTCAGCGGCGCCAAGACCGTTTTTGACATCGCTCCCGCTTATCTCTGCGCGCAGTCCGGCGAAGAGCTGAGAGCGCACCTGCTGTAAGAGTTGAGAGCTATTGAAGAAAAGCTTGGTTTATAACTGTAGGGAGCAACACAACAGTCGCTCCTCCACGCGATTCATTGCGTGGATCAGACAAGCGCTTTCCTGAGTTAATATCAGTAATTCACTTATAAATCAAAAAGAAAGGAGCATAGTTATGAAGTATATGTGCGAGCCCTGCGGCTACGTTTACGATCCCGCAGAGGGCGATCCCGACAGCGGCATTGAGCCCGGCACCGCGTTTGAGGACATTCCCGACGATTGGTGCTGCCCGGTTTGCGGCGCAGGCAAGGATGATTTTGTTCCTTACGAAGAGTAAGAAACACCCAGGCAGCGCTTCCGGACAGACACGGGGGCGCTGCTTTCCGCCTGATTCTACACTTTACTACCGACAAAAAGCTTATGACTAAAATTCTTTTCGTCTGCCACGGCAACATCTGCCGCAGCCCAATGGCGGAATTTATTATGAAAAAGCTGGTGCGTGAGCGCGGGCTTGAGCGCGGTTTTGTGATAGCCTCGGCGGCGACCAGCCGCGAGGAGCTGGGCAATCCGGTCTATCCGCCCGCGCGACGGATACTTGCGCAGCACGGCATCGGCTGCAGCGGCAAAACCGCCGTGCAAATGACCAAGGCGGACTATGACAAATACGACTTCATCCTCGCGATGGATAACATGAACCTGCGCAACATCATGCGCATCATACGCAGCGACCCGCAGGGCAAGGTATCGCTGCTGCTCGACTTTGCGCCTGACCCGCGCCCCGTCGCCGACCCGTGGTACACCGGCGACTTCGAGACCGCCTACCGCGATATCGAGGAGGGCTGCATGGCGTTTTTGAACCAAATCCGCGCAGAGGAACTTTGAGTTATGAGTTATGAGTTTACCGGCTGACTGCCGACAACTAAACTCACAACTCATAACTCACAACTCAAAAAAGGAGGGTTTTTATGCAGACAAACACAACGGCCGCCGCCGATATCGATGAGATCGTTGCGGC
>ONEN01000273.1 GCA_900316815.1 uncultured Eubacteriales bacterium
AATACTTCATCCGCCATCAGCGGTTTGATATTTTTGAAATCAACGAGGCGTTATTTGAATTTGACCAGCCGTTGCTGGGAATGTAGTCGGGAATTGCCGCGTCGAAACAAAGGAAACGGCAACATCATATCTCGGATCTATTACGGCAAGCGCAATAGAAATAGCTCATTTTAAGGTGTTATCAAAGGGAACTCTGCTCAGGAGCATCGGAGATCGTGCAGATACGGTCGGGCTTGTACTCGACGGGCTGGTTCGCTGCTACTATATTGACAGTGACGGCGCCGACATGACGCGAGGCTTTGGATTTGATGGAGGAATGATAATGGACGAGGGTGTACTTGGTTACAGCGAATATATCTGTATCACTGCCTGCACGCTGTTTTTTCAGCAAATCGTAAAATATTCGGGCGCGACATATCTCGCCTGCCACACACCGTTTGAGGAGCGGTAGAGCTCGTTGCCGTCGTTCTTGAAATCCCTCGCGCGGATTTTGAGTATCACGGGTTTTCCGTGTCTGCTGCCGACCTTGACGGCTGTTTCGTAATCGGGCGAAATGTGTACAAATTGCCGCGTCATCGGCTTCAAGCCCTCTTTCATGATAGAGTCGAGAAAACGGTACGTCGTGCCGTGATATAAAAACTCCGGCGGCTCGGGCGACTCCATTTCGATCACCACACTGGGGATCGAGTGACCTTGATTCGCACGTATCCTTGCGCCTGTTTCATCGAAAGAATACCTCCCCTTTTCGTCTTGCGCGACAATCAGCTCCAATGTCTCGCGGTTAAAGTCGGGGAATCTTTCTTGAAGTGCTTTAATGATGACATCGGCATCAGCCCAACCTCCGTTGAGGTCAATATACAAAGGCGATTGACAGTGTCGTAGCATCCAAGACAGCTTCACGCTGATTTTTTTCAGGTTCATCTTGGTCCGACAGGCCCTCGAGCTCATATTCTTCTCCGTCGAGCACGTCTCCCGTCATCAGGAAGCTGTACAGCTCGAGCCCGTGAAAATCACAAACTGCCTGCACACCCGCAAGCTCCATTTCCACCGCGATGCAGCCGTCGCTTTTTCTTTTCTCAACGGCTGTTTTGGTTTCGCGGTACGGCGCGTCCGTTGTCCAGACACGTCCTTTGACAAACGGTAGGCGCAGCTGTTCCAATATACGGGCAAGGCGGTCGGCGTTTTTGATGTCCATGTAATCCGACGGCGGCGCGTAGTGATAGGACATCCCCTCGTCGCGGTACGCCTGTGTCGGGACAATGTATTTTCCGTTGGTCGCCTCGCTGTCCAATGCGCCGCAAGAGCCGAAGACGATCAGGCTTTTGACGCCCGTTTGCCACTCCATTTCGATGATTTCGGTTCCGGCAAGGCAGGCGCCGATCGACGATAAATAAAATACGATTTCCTTACCGTTGATCTCAATGGCATAAATCGGTTTGCGACCGTTTGCCGAACCGATATACGCGACCTCGCGGTGAGGGTATCTGTCGATGACCGCCTGAAAGATCTCGCCCGAAAAGGTGATGATCGCGGTATCGCAGATGTATTTCCGTTCGCCAAAAAAAGCGCCCGGTGAAAACAGCGATTCTCTTTCCTCACTGTAGGATTCCGTTATCATGATAAAACCTCCTCGCTCATGTTTTAATTTTACGCCGATTCTCGTAAAAGTCAACCCTTGACTGACGGTGCATAAACAGTTATCATAGAATCGGGGTGAGTATGATGCAAGTAATCGAAAGCTGCGCCGAGTGCCTGTATAAACGTCAGCTTCGCAAGACGGATAACGAGGAATGTCTGGCGGAGATCAAGGCTGTCATTGACAATCGAACGGACGACGATCCCGCGCCGTATCTGGTGTATCAATTCAATCAGATATACCTGAAATATTTCGGGAGCGTCGCGTCCTTCCGTAACGAAAAGAAGCAGTACAACGACCTCGTGCTTTCAATGGAGGACGCGTTGAGAGAGAAGATCAACCGATCGAACGATCCGTTGCTGACCGCGTTTTCCTACGCGCGCGCCGGTAACTATATCGACTTCGGAGCGTTGAGCGACGTGGACGAGAAAACCTTCCTTTCGCTTTTGGAGCGCGACGAGCTGTCAGACAACGATTTGCAGACCT
>ONEN01000272.1 GCA_900316815.1 uncultured Eubacteriales bacterium
GAAACTCACAGCCGAAAACTGACTACTCACAGCTTACCGTCATTCTTTTGATGATCTGCGGGTCGAGCGGTCTGTCTGAGAAGTCGGTGTCACATTCCGCGATGGCGTCCACGGTCTCGATACCCTCGATGACCTTGCCGAAGGCGGCGTACTGGCCGTCAAGGTGCGGCGCGTCGCGGTGCATGATGAAAAACTGCGAGCCGGCGGAGTCGGGCATCATGGAGCGCGCCATCGAGAGCACGCCTCTGCTGTGCTTAAGGTCGTTTTTGAAGCCGTTCGCCGCGAATTCGCCCTTGATATGATAGCCGGGGCCGCCCATGCCGGTGCCGTCGGGGCAGCCGCCCTGGATCATAAAGCCGTAAATCACGCGGTGAAAGGTCAGCCCGTCATAAAATCCGCTCTTTACGAGACTGACAAAATTCTCAACGGTCTTGGGCGCGATCTCGGGATAAAGCTCTGCCTTCATCACCGAGCCGTTCTCCATTTCAATTGTAACAATGGGATTGTTCATATTTATCATTCCTTTTCAGAAAATTAATTATCAGGTAAGCAGGTGAAAAACGGCGGAAATGCCCGACGTGATCGCCACCACGATCATACAGATGATCTGGATAAGGATATCGAGCACACAGCCTGTGATGCCGAAAATCCCGAGAAATCGGGTGGAAGCCCTGCCGATAAGCGCGGCAATGCCGAAGCCGACGCCCACAAGGCAGAGCACGATATTGAGGAACATGACGACATGCGCGTACATGCCCGCAAAAACCAGCACCAAGCCGACCGCGGCGATGCTGTTCCGGTCAAGCACCTCGGGGTTTTCGGGAGTGCTTTTGGCGTAGCTTTGGCGGAATCTGTCGTCAAAGCTCTCGCCCCGCAGCTCGTCCTCTTTGGCGTAAGGGTTGTTTTGCGACTGCCGGAACATCGCGTCGTAGTCGCGAGGTTGGTTGTTGTCCATGATACACCTCTTCTCAATATTCGGGAATCCGTACAGGCTCCCTTATATCATCATTCTTTCAAAGTATGCGCATATCAGCAGGATCGTCAGGGAAACGGCTCCCAGCGCACAGCCTGCGACCGCGAGCTTCCAATGCCTGCGCCTGCGGACTATGCCTATCACCGAAAGCACGGTCGCCGCGAAGGATTCTCCGATGCCGCCCAACGTCATCAGGATCAAAAAAACCTTTCCGAGAGCTTTTGCCCAATTATTGCTTCTGACAACGCTGCGGTATTGGTCGGGGCTTGCCGCGACGTGTTGTTCATCCGCAAGCAGCTTTGCGGAAATCGCGCCCTTATTGAGTAAAACAAGCCCAACGATCAGCGCGATCACTGCGGCGATGAAGCCCAGATACAGAGCGAATATCGAGAGAAAATCGTTCTCTTCTTTAGGGGTCTTGAGCTTTCGCGGCTGCGGCGAGGCAGGTTTTTCCTGCGCTTTTTCTGCGAATTGATTCATTTGTTTTCTCCGTTAAATAAATTTGAATACTATTATACTGACTACCGTACCCGCAAGCGCAAACGCGCCGAGCACACAACCGGCTATGGAAAGCGAACGGTTGCGCCGCCCTCTAACAATGCCGAAAATTGAAACTGTCAGCGAAGCGAGCGCTAACGGCAAGGCCGACAGCATTATGGGGATATAGATAAAAAACAACATTAACACATACGCCAAGCCTATGTATTCGCTGCCGCTTCGACGGGAATCCGACCAGATCGAATAGTCCTTTACCACATCCGGCGGCAGGATCAAGACGGTGAAGACCAACAGTACCAAAGCGCTGAGAAAAGCCAAAACGCCCAGCACAAACCCTAAAACAGACAGGAAATCCTTCTTCTCGCGATCGCTGTTCGGCGATTTGGCTGCGGGTGCGTCCTGCTTTACATTGGTGAATTGGTTGCCGGCAGCCTGCTCCGGCGCGTCGTCGGCAGGCGCGTCTGTATTCGGAGCGGCCTGCTTTGGCATGGTGAATTGGTTGCTTTCGTATGCGCTGCGGAATCTTTCATAAGTTTCATCTCGCTTCATGCTCCGTTCTCCTCTATACTCATTGTGGCGTAGGCGTTCAGATCCGCGCCAGCCGTTCTTCCGCTGAGGTATTCGTAATAGCCCTGCGCTCCGACCATGGCGGCATTGTCGCCGCAGAGC
>ONEN01000271.1 GCA_900316815.1 uncultured Eubacteriales bacterium
ACATTCTTTTGCACATAGCCGTCTAACAGCTGAATGTGATAGCCACGGTTCCCTTTATAGGCGTTGATAACCGACAACAGCGTCAGAATATACGCGGTATCATCCTCAACTGATATTTCCTCGCTTGTAACCTCTGTTTTGCCGTTCACAAACAAGCTGTCCATATACGCTTTGACACGCGCGTCCGAGTAGCCGCTGCGCAGCTTGCCGACAACAGCGCTCAGCAGCTCTTTTTCAATATCGCGTTCTTCCTCCACCGGCTGCGGTGGTTCATCGGAACGGCGGCTGCGGATATTCTTATGGTAAAGCGAACCGGCATCCATATATTCCTGCCGGTTGACGGTAATTCCATCTTCAAGCATGGAGAGAAGCTGCGGCGCTTGTTCCTCGTCTGCGGAGCTGTACGCCTTCAGCAAATCGACCAGCTTTCCCTTTATCGTCTGGTCGGCTGACATCACATAACGGATTTTGTCGATGGACTGCTTCGTCATGCTGCTGTGCTTGATGTCGATTTCATCGAGCAATAAAGAAACAGCGCCGTAGGAATCCGTGATTTTTTCAATCGTCGTTTGGATTTCCTCGCGCGCTTCATTTTTGTTTTGCCGTCAGAATACCGCGAATCGGCCCTGCATAGCGTGAAAAGGAATCCATCGTTTTGATTGGGTGATACACGCGGTCTAAGGCTTCCTTGTACGCTTCAAAATGGTTTTTCAGCAGCAAATTTACGTCCGTATTTTCGCGGATGACCTTTTGATAGCCACGAATGCCATAGTAAAAGGTGCGCAGCATAAAGTCGAGCTTTTCGGTGTTGCTCCTGGCGACAAGCAAAGCCTCATACATACGGTCGCGGCTGTCGGTATATGCCTGATTCAGCGCGGAATAAGTCGAAAACACCAGCGAATCATATTCCGCAACGCTTTCAGCGGTCAGCTCCCTGAGCATACGCATCACGGTGATGGCGTAGGAATTGGGAATGATGATTTCCGTAAAGGAGCCGTCCAAAAACTCGCGGTCAATCCATCCCGTTTTCACAAACCGCCGCACAATCAGCCGCGCTTTTCCACGCAAAGAAGAAGGCTCCGCATCCGCCGCTTCGTCGCCTTCTTCCAAAATATATTCCCTGTCCTCCAGCAGAATTTCCAGCTCCGCCAAAAATGATTTCAGACGGATATTGATTTCCGTCTGAAACATTTCATACAGCTTCATCAGCGCGTCCGTATATATTTCACGGTTCGGCGAAACCAGCACCGAAAAGAAATCCGCCGGGATGATTTCAAATACTTTCATGCTGGCTATATTAAAACGTTGGGCGAGGACGCTATCTGTCAACCGATCCGCAAAGATGCGGAGATTGCACGATGCATCAGCAGCGACATGCCTATGTTTAATGTTATGCGGAGAAGCCGTGCGAAAGCGGATTATATAAAAGCGGCCTGCGAGATTGGGCTTATCAGCGAGGCGGACGCGAGGCGGCTTCTTGCCCGTTTTGCCCAGAAGGGCGATGAGGACTTTGAATATGTGAAAGGAGTAAATTGATGGGACGGGAATACATGCTTCCAGAGATAAAAAAATCTGTAGCAAAGAACGTTGTGCATACCACCAACAGCGGCGCATCCCGTGCCGCAGAAAAGAGCGCTCTGCAGCCTGACATTAAGGACATCCTGTTTGACATGATTACAGCGAACCCCAAAAACAGGAAGACAATGGAAGGAATCACAAATCTCGCTGACAGCATCGCTAGGGAGGGGCTTTTAAGTCCGTTGGTTGTGGTGCCGGCAAATGCGGGTTATATGCTTATCTCCGGGGAACGCCGCTATCATGCCATTGCAGAACTGAGGAAAAGGACGCCGGAGTTGAAGGAAGAGTTTAAGACGATCAGATGCGTTGTTGTTGAGCCTGGTGACGAGTTTAAGCAGCAGATTCAGCTTATTGCTGCTAACACCACAGCGAGGCAGTTGACAAACTTTGAATACAGAAATGCTGTGGCCGACGCTGAAAAGGCTTTTTCTGC
>ONEN01000270.1 GCA_900316815.1 uncultured Eubacteriales bacterium
ACACCGCGTTCATCACCCTGATCTACGGCGAGGACGTCAGCGAGGAGGACGCCAACAAGGCGTTTGAGGAGCTGAGCGACAAGTTCGGCTCGCGCGCCGACATCTCGCTGGTAAAAGGCGATCAGCCCGTTTACTATTTCATTCTCAGCGTAGAGTAACGCAGCGCAGAGCAATAAACATATGTCCGCTAGGGCAGGGGGCTTGCCCCTGCCCTTTTTGTTTTTCGTTTTTTTGACTTTACTTTTCGGATATGTCATTATATAAAATGCCTGTCTCCAAGCTCAAGGGGTTCGGAGAAAAGCGGGCGGAGCAGTTTGAAAAGCTCGGGATCCGTTCGGTGGGAGACCTCATCACCTTCTATCCCCGCGCCTATGAGGACTGGACGTCCGTTCAAAAAATCAATACCTTAACCGAAGGCGGCACCTTCTGCATCCGCGCCTCGCTGGGAACGCCCGTGAGCAACGCCATCGTCAAGGGCGGCCTTGTTCTTGCGCGCGCCACCGTTTATGACGACACGGGCTCGCTTAAACTGGTGTGGTTCAATAACCGCTACATCAGTCAAATGCTGGTGTACGGCTGTGAATATTTCTTTTTCGGAAAATTAACGGTTGACAGCTACGGCGCGCAGATGGTGGCGCCGTCGTTTTCGCCTGTGGGCAAGGGCGCGGGCATCCATCCCGTGTACCGCAGCACGGCGGGGCTGACGCCCAAGATGATCGCCGCGGCGGTGGAGCAGTCGCTCAAGCTGCTGCCCGGGCAGGTCAACGACCCCATTCCCGAGGTCATGCGCAAAAAATACAGGCTGTGCGGCCTGCGGCAGGCGATCACGGACATTCACTTTCCCAAAACGCGTGAGGCGCTGGAGGAGGCGCGGCGGCGTCTGGTAACGGAGGAGCTGCTGGTGCTCAACCTCGGTATGCGCCATTTGAGAGGGCAGAGCCGCGGCATGTCGGGCGTGCGCGTCACCGACGACTGTTCCGCGGAATTTGAGAAGCTGCTGCCCTTTGACCTGACGGGAGCGCAGCGGCGCGCCGTCGCCGGGCGCGCCCATGAACCGTCTGGTGCAGGGAGACGTGGGCGCGGGCAAAACCGCCGTTGCCGCCTCCGTGTGCTACACCATGGTGAAAAACGGCTTTCAGGCGGCGTTTATGGCGCCGACGGAAATTCTGGCGCGCCAGCATTACGACAACCTCTCGGAGCTGCTGAAGAACACCGACGTCCGCGTCGCGCTGCTCACCGGCTCCCTGAAGGAAAGCGAAAAAAAGCGCGTGCGCGCGGCGCTGGCGGAGGGAGAAATCGACCTCGTTATCGGCACGCACGCCCTGATCACCGATAAAACCGAATTTGCCAACCTGGGGCTGGCGGTCACCGACGAGCAGCACCGCTTCGGCGTGGCGCAGCGCGCCAAGCTTCTCGGCAAGGGAGAGAACCCGCATCTGCTGGTCATGTCCGCCACGCCCATTCCGCGCACGCTGGGGCTGATCATCTTCGGCGACCTGGACATCTCGGTCATCGACGAGCTGCCGCCGTCGCGCAAGCCCGTGCGCACCGTACTGCGGAGCGCGGCAGACCGCCCGAAGATCTATCGCTTTATCAAAAGCGAGATCGCCGCGGGCAGGCAGGCGTTCATCGTCTGTCCGCTGATCGAGGAGGGGGAGACGGACAACCTCGCCTCCGCCGAGGAATACGCCGCCGACCTGATGCTGCACGATTTTGCGGACATCCCCGTAGCGGTGGTACACGGCAAAACCAAGCCCGAGGAAAAGGAGCGGATCATGGCGGATTTCGCCGCCAACCGCTACGCGCTGCTGGTATCGACGACCGTCGTGGAGGTGGGCGTCGACGTGCCCAACGCCTCGGTGATGATGATCGAAAACGCCGAGCGCTTCGGACTGTCGCAGCTCCATCAGCTGCGCGGCCGCGTGGGCAGGGGAAGCTTTCAGTCCTACTGCATACTGGTCAGCGACGCGCGCAATCCCGTCACGACCGAGCGGATGCGCGTGATCTGCTCCACCAACGACGGCTTTCAGATCGCCGACGAGGATTTGAAAATGCGCGGACCGGGCGATTTCTTCGGCGAACGCCAGCACGGACTCCCGCAGATGGCGATCGCGGATTTCGCCGACACCAAGGCGCTGGAGCTTTCGCAGAAAATCGCCGACGATATACTGTTTACCTACAGAGATTTGCGCAGCGACGAGCTGCGGCTCCTCAAGGCAGAGGTAGACCGCCTGTTTGCGCGCGGGGGACAAAATACAATGAACTGAGGAGAAATGCCCATGAAAAAATATGCTATCCGGTTGCTTTCGACCCTGACGGCGCTGCTGGTCATTATCGGCGCGTCGGTCTGCGGCGCGGGAGCGATCACCTTCTCAAACGAAGTGAATACTCAGTCCCACAGCATTTTGCTGGTGAGCATGGACAACGGACAGACGGTGTTTGAGCAGAACGCG
>ONEN01000269.1:0-1484 GCA_900316815.1 uncultured Eubacteriales bacterium
AGTATTACCAGGCAACGCTTTTGGGCGATGTGAATCAAGACGGCGTTGTTAACATCCTTGACGTCACGGAGATTCAGCGCCATGTCGCGGAATATATCACGCTTGAAAAAACCGCGCTCGCAAACGCGGACATAAACGGCGACGGAATCATCACTATCGAGGACGGCACGCTGCTGCAGATGAAGCTTGCGCTGCTTATATAAAAGAGAACTATAACAAGAACAAAACCGGCGGACTTCCTTTAAGCCTGCCGGTTTTTTTATTTGATCTCTAAACAAAAAAACTGTCAATCCTTATCCTTGGGCATATCCTCTCCGTGTTCCATGAAATAGTTGACCGCTTTTCTCACCTCAGGCCAGGTCTGAGGGTTTTCCTCATTCGGACTGTCGGTTCGTTTGGTGAAGGTGCTGTTGTGCAGCGTTTCCTCCGCTCCGTTTTCTCTGAGCTTGACCGAGAGTCTGACCTCCTGAACATAAGAATCGCGCACCTTATCCCCTGTTTTGGAATTTACCCATTTTCCGCTTCTGTGGACCTCGGAATGATACACAACGATCACGTTCACATCATCCGGGTTTTCGGCGGCGCAGGAATAATGACCCTTGTCGGGGTAATACAGCCAATGCTCCTCACTGCTGTAGAACACAAATTTTGGGTTTTCGGGCATGACAAATTCACCGTGCGGCGGATAGATGACCTTAACGGTATTGTTCAGCTCGACCTGACGCACGCCGGAAACTATTCCCATAATCAAAGCGACGCAGGCGATAAGCGAAAATGCCGCCAAAGCGAGCTTGACGGGAAGCTTGGCGCGAAGCTCCGGCTTGCCCTTGGTTTTGCGAAGATAAACTATCAGGAAAACGATGCCGAGAATGAGCGCTGCGCCTCCGGCGATGGCGTACGGAAGAATGTCGCCTGTCCGCCTAACCCGCCGCATCAATCTGAAGATCACGATCGGCAGCGAGACCGCCGACATACAGAAAAATATGACCGAAAGCGAAAGAGAAATCCATTTTGTGCGCTGCCTTGTCTTTGTCAGCTTCGCGGCAGGCGCGGCAGAGTCGGCGCTGAGATCGGACGAAGGCGCAGAAGCCGGGCGGCTGTCACCCAAGTCAGCGCTCCGGGGAACGGCTTGCGACGTCCAAACAGGCTGATCGCTCAGGAATTTGGTAATGGTGTATTCTACCGTGCCGACTCCGTTCTCCGGCGCGTCAAACGACATTGAAAAGCTGTTCATACCGATACGGACAGTCAGGGTATTGTTCCGACGGGTAAGGGTAAATTCAGCCTCCTCACCGTTTTTCATGCTTACTGTTTCGCTGTTGTTGAGAGTGACGACAGTCGTATTCGCCGCGCCAACCATGGATTTGCGGCGCACTACCCGCAACTTTGCAACGGAAAACTCTTCGCTCATTGTGATTTGTCCTTTCCGGATTGTTTTTAACGATTTTTCAAATCATTATTCCGCATTGATTATAGCATATGCC
>ONEN01000269.1:1519-2019 GCA_900316815.1 uncultured Eubacteriales bacterium
TATAAATGAAAAGACTTTTACGCAATGTTTTAAAAAAGGGCAGGCTCAAACTCATTGTTATGAGTAAGAGTCAGCCCTTCTGTTGTTTATTCTAAAAGTATCAGTGAACAGTGATGATATGGACACTTGGGCGTTCATAGTTGATTTGCAAAGCAAATCACTCCCACTCCACCGTCCCCGGCGGCTTTGAGGTTATGTCGTAGACTACTCTGTTGACGTGCTCCACCTCGTTGATGATGCGGTTGGAAAGCCTGCCGAGTATGTCGTAGGGGATCTTTGCCCAGTCGGCGGTCATAAAGTCGTCGGTGGTGACGGCTCTGATCGCGACAAGCTCGTCATAGGTGCGGGCGTCGCCCATGACCCCGACGGTCTTGACGCCCGGAAGCACCGCAAAGAACTGGCTCAGCTCCTTGGAATAGCCGCATTTGTCCATCTCGTCGCGGAGAATAGCGTCAGCCTCCTGAAGGGTCTTGACGCGCTCGGCTGTGATCTCTCCGATG
>ONEN01000267.1 GCA_900316815.1 uncultured Eubacteriales bacterium
ATCGGGATCCCGTTCTCGTCAAACGCGAGCCGGTAATGATACTGCATCTTCCCTGCCATACGCGCATTGTCGGCTTCGTCAAAATGCACGCCCTGCCGCTCCATCAGCGCGCCCACGCTCTCGCCGGAGCCTTGTTCGATGAAAATAGCCGGATCAGCCACGCCGATGATCCGCCTGCCCTTTAGGTTCGGGTCGTGCCGCTCGATCTGCCTGATATTCTCCGCTACCTCAGCAGCCTGCATCCGCACGCCGGTGTTCGGCGTCTTGGTGCAGCCGTAATATTCGCGGATCCGGTAGAATCTCCCGTCCTCGTCCACCGCGTGCCAGCCGACCGAAAAGGGCTTCACATAGCCCCAGTCCATGCTGCGGATGATCAGCCAGTGGGTCGGCACCTTGAACGGCTCGATCACATGCGTCCACCGCCTGTCCCTGTAGTGCGCCGGATCGTTCACAAATTCGCGGAACACCTGTCCGGAAAAGCTGTTCCAGTCGCCATAGAGCAGCGCGTTTCTGTCCGCCTCGTTGAGCGACGCCAGCTTTTTGAGGTAGTCGGGGTCGTTTTGCAGCAGTATCTTGTTATCAAACACCAAAGACGGCACAAACACCTTGCTCGACCAAAAGGTCTGCACGCTGCCGTCCGGCATCACCACCTGCGACTTTGTCCACACGGTCTTGTTCGGCTCGCCTGCCGTCACAAAATACTTTTTGACCCAGCCGTGACCGATGCCGCCGGGGTTTCCCGTCGCACGCATATAGCAGCGCATACCCGGACCGTTGGCGCGGTTACGGCTTTTGAGGTACTCGTATTCCGCCTGTTTAAATTGCGTCAGCTCGTCAAAGCCGATGAATTCGAATTGCTGTCCCTGATATTTCTCCTTGTCTTTCGTGTACTGCAAGCCGTCAAAGGTGATCGTCGCGCCGCTCGGAAAGGTGAACACACGTGACGTCGCGTTATACCGCACGCCGGGATAGGCGGCGCTGTAATACATCCGCGCGCGCTCTGCCAGCTGTGTCAGCTCCTTGATGATCTTTCGCAAGATCAAACCGCGGTACCACGACTTGTCCACCTGCCGCAGCGCCTCGATGATCAGCATATCGCTTTTGCCGCCGCCTGCCGCGCCGCCGTAAAAGCCCTCGTCCTCTCTCGGGTCGATCACCGTCGCCGCGGCTATCTCAATCACACCGCCCTCCGGCTGCACGGCGTGTCCGTCCTCTCCGGTCAAAATCGACTTGATCGTCTCCAGCGTCTTGGCGATCTCCGTCATGCGCTTGGTGTTCACGAGCGTCCGCTCCTGCTTCATGCGCAGCTTGCGCTTTTTCTCGGTGATCACCACCGCCGTGTCGTCCGTGCTGCTCTCCGTCTGCGCCTGTTCTATGCGGTCATAGCTCACATACGCCTCGCGGTCGAGCTGCCCGATCGCGCGGTTCGCCGCGTCGATCAGCCGTCCGGCAGCCTTGCACACGCGCTCTATCTCGCGCAGCGTGCGGTTGACCTCTTTGTCGTGCAGCTTCTCGCTCACCTTCTCGGCGGTTTTGGCGGCGTACTTTTTGCGCTTGCGGCTCCAGCCTCCCTTGGCGCTGTGCTTCTGCATGCTCCCGAGCGGCACGCCGTACTTTGTCGCCGCGTCCCTCAGGCTGATGGATGAGTTCACATAATCGGCTTCGATCTCCGCCCAGTTCACTTCCTTTTCCGCCATTGCCGCTGTCGGCAAAATGCCAAACCGCGCCGCCGACCCCGGCATTCCCCCGCGCGACCGTTTCCACTCCGTTTCCACACCGTTGCCGCTGTTAAAGCGTAGCTTTAAACCACAAAAAAACGCAGCGGCAGATCACCGACCTGCCGCTGCTTCACACAAAAATAGCTTTGTTTTGCATATGTAAGTTATTAATTAATTGATGATTTTCATCCCTGCTCACTCTCCCATTTCTCGATGCACGCCTGCGCGATGATGCAGTTCTGCCAGCAGTGCGACGCGCAAAAGTCGTCGATATATGCATTCCGCGCATCAAGGCTGCGGAACCGCGAGGAAGTGGACTCCGCGTCAATCACCGGCGCGCAGCGCAGCACGGGTCCGTAAGCTCCAAGATAAAACGGACACACAATCTTCATGTCAATTCTTTTCACTGCCATAATTCCTCCCATGCCGCGCAGGCCGCCGGAGCAGCCGCGTTTACAGTATTCTGTTTTTCGCCGTTCGGAAGGCGTCAAGCGCCCTGAATTTAAAATAATAAGTCGCGCCGGTCACGTCGCTGATGTGCATGGTCAGCTCGTCCTTTGACAGATAAAAGCCCTTTGGCGGCTCCATCAGCTCACCGCGCTCCAGCTTCCGCAGCTCGCGGCGGCTGCACTTCTTCACCGTCACCACCGGGCGCGACAGGTTACGGCTCGCCATCATCCGCTTGCCGCCAAGCGACAAGCCGTCATCCGCGCCGTCGTCCTTCTTC
>ONEN01000265.1 GCA_900316815.1 uncultured Eubacteriales bacterium
GGCTACGCTTATGATTCCTTTGATCCATCGCGAGACCGTCGATAATAAAAAATGGATCAGCGATGAGGATATCCTTGAGATCATCGCTATCGCGGAATCAACACCCGGTCCTATCGCTATCAACGCGGCGACCTTTATCGGCTATCGCGTCAGTGGATTTTGGGGCGCGTTCGCGGCAACGATCGGCGTGGCGCTGCCGTCCTTTGTGATTATTACCGCAATTTCCTTTATTCTTGCTGAGTTTCAAAGCATCCGTTGGATCCAGTACGCGTTCAACGGAATACGCGCAGGCGTTTTGGCTTTGATCGTAAAGGCGCTGTGGTCTATGTACAGGCAAAGCCCTAAAGGGATTTTTGCTTATTTCATTATGCTCGGCGCACATTATGCTCGGCGCATTTGCCGCGACCGCGTTTTTACCTGTCAACGTTATCTTTGTGATACTGATATGCGCGGCTGCCGGGATCGCTCAGGCGCTTATAGCGCGCAGGAGGAACAAATGATGATTTATCTTGAGTTGTTCCTCACGTTTTTCAAGGTGGGGCTGTTTACCTTTGGCGGCGGCTACGCGATGCTGCCGATGATCAGAGAGGAAGTGATATCCCACGGCTGGCTCAGTCAAAGTGAGCTGATCGATTTTATCGCCGTCAGCGAGAGCACGCCCGGGCCGTTCGCGGTGAATATCGCAACCTTTATCGGCACACGCACAGGCGGTATATTTGGCAGCTTGTGCGCGACCTTGGGCGTGGTTCTGCCGTCGTTTATCGTTATTATGATAGTCGCAAGGTTCTATCAAAAATTCAAAAGCAGCAGGTTAGTAATCGGCGCGATGACCGGCTTAAAGCCCGCTGTGGTCGGTTTGATAGCGGCAGCGCTGCTTTCGCTTTCGCAGACCGTATTTTTCCCTACCGGACTGACAACGGAGGTCTTCGCGACAGCACAGTTTTATGTATCGCTCGGTATTTTTGCGGCGGCGGTCGTTTTAGCTTTCAAAAAGCTCCACCCGATTTTCATAATTCTGCTTTCTGCCGTTGTCGGAGTGATATCCGGATATTTATTGGCGGCATAGTCTTTAACAAGCAATCAAAAATCAAACATAAAAAGGAGTTGGGTTCACATGGATAATTTCAGATTTTTCACTCCCACAGAGGTCGTATTCGGAAAGGGCGTTGAGAATCAAACCGGCACGCTCGCCGCGAAGCACGGCACAAGAGCGCTGATCGTTTACGGCAAGGGCAGCGTTGTCAAGAGCGGACTGCTGGCGCGCGTTATGCAGTCGCTCAAGGACGCAGGCATAGAATGTGAAGCCTTCGGCGGCGCACAGCCGAATCCTACCCTCAGCCATGCGGAGGAAGGCGTTCAAAAGGCGCTTGACTTTTGCGCGGACATCATCATCGGCGTCGGCGGCTAAGGGTATCGCGCACGGCGCGGCAAATCCCGAACACATGCTGTGGGATATATGGACAAAAAAGGTTCCGCTCACCAAGTCCCTGCCGGTAGGAGCAGTGCTTACTATGCCTGCCGCGGGCAGTGAGATGAGCGACTCCGCCGTGCTTACCAATACGGAGCTTGGCAAAAAAGCGGGGATCGGCACGGAATTCAACCGCTGCCGCTTTGCGGTGATAAACCCCGAATGGGGCGCAACGCTTCCGGCTTATCAGCTGGCGGCGGGAATCACGGATATTATGATGCACACAATGGAGCGATATTTTATTCCCGGTATAAAGTGCGACCTCACCGACGAGATCGCCGATGGCTTGCTGCGCACCGTTATCAAAAACGGCGCTGTTGTTGTGCAAGACCCATCCGATTATGACGCTATGGCTGAGGTGTTTTGGGCTTCGAGCCTGTCGCACAACAATCTGACCGAGTGCGGCAGAGGAAAAGACTTCTCCGTTCACAAGCTCGGTCATCCGCTTTCCGCGCGCTTTGGTGTAACTCACGGAGCGTCCCTTGCTTGCGTTTGGGGTGCGTGGGCTTCCACACTGTACCGTGACGCGTTGCCGCGCTTTGCGCAGTTCGGCAGACGTGTTTGGAATGTATGCGATGAGGACGACGAAGCCGCCGCGAAGAAAGGCATTGAAAAAACCGTCGCGTTTTTCCGTTCCATCGGAATGCCTGTTTGTCTTGCGGATCTGGATGTTGATGTCACCGAGGATATTTTGCCGCAGCTTGCGCTTGACGCGACAGCAAATGACACACTTCGCTTGTCAAGGATCCGTCCGCTTAACGCAAAAGATGTTGAAGCGATATACCGTTTGGCAATAAAAAATTAAGGAGATATGAATGATGCTCCAACGCCGGATATTCTACATAGCCGATATGCACTTTGGGCATAAGAATATACTAAAATATGATAAGCGGCCTTTTGCCGACACCGAGCAGATGGACGAGGAGATCATCCGCAGGTGGAACGAGCGCGTGTGTGATGATGACACCGTGTATGTTCTCGGCGACGCGTTTTTCAAGGGCGAGGAAAGAAGCATTGAAATAATGAAGCGCCTGAACGGGCACAAACGCCTTATCCGCGGCAATCACGACCGCAACAACGGCAAGCTGCTAAAGCTGTGGGAATCCGTCAGCGAGTACGAAGAAATCAAGAACGGCGGACATTTGGTCGTGCTGAGCCATTATCCGATGATGTTCTACAACCATCAGCACGACGGTGCGGTGATGCTGTACGGTCACGTGCATAACACCAGAGAATGGGAGCTTGTCGAGAAGTGGCAGCAAGAGCTTTTGCAAATGGATATTCCGGCGCGTATTATCAACGTCGGATGTATGATGGACTATATGGATTACGCGCCGAGGACGCTTGATGAATTGCTTGCCTCCCGCAGCGATAAGTCAACAAAAACGAATCAGGAGGTATGATCATGATAACCGAATCCTACAGTGAGGAAAGAGAATCTCTGTTTTCACCGGGTGCTTTTTTAGGCGAACGGAAATACCTTTGCGATACCGCGATCGCAACTTTTTCGGGCGAGATCTATCAGGCTGTCATCGAC
>ONEN01000264.1 GCA_900316815.1 uncultured Eubacteriales bacterium
GCTGCTTTTGACCAACGGGAGCGCCGCATTTGTCGCAGAACAGGGAATCCGCGTCAAGCTCCCGTCCGCATTTTTCGCAGATAAGCGCCTGCGGCTCCTGCTGAGCAGCAGGCGGTATGACCTCCGGCGGTTCGGTTTTTGCCGGGTCGTTTTCTTCTATTGCAATGCCTTCTTTCGCAAAGCAATCGGCATTCGGCATTCCGCAGAATTCGCAGAACCGAAAATCATCGCCGATGATACTGCCGCATGATACACAATACATAGAATAAACCTCTTTTCTGTTTTTTTATTTTTTGATGTATCTGACATACTTGACAACGTCGGATACGCCCGGTTGACCGCTGGGGTCATTGCTTGACCATAACCCGGTTGTTTTTTTATAGTACGAATAAGTATATTCTTTTCGATAATCCGTATAATTTTGAGAATATACCGGTATCTCGCAAAACCATTTTGAATACCAACACCTTCCCGGCCATGCTCCGCAATGCCCTGTTTCATACGAGGAATATTCCGACGCAGGAGAACCTGATCTGAAAGAACACCACTGTGTCGCTTGCCCCCAATAGGCTCCGTTAGGCCAGTAAAGCGTTTCATTATAATAATCGCCAATATACCAGTTGCCTGAATCACGTCCGTTTTCGCAAGCCCAGTGCCAATAAACGTAGCCGTCGCCGTATGGTTCGGAATACTCCCGCTTCGTGTTGCCTGATGAAGAATTATACCTTCTTGACTTGCCGTATGATTGATAATAGGTATCATTTTGATTGTAGCCTGACGGAAAAGAAGCATATGTATATACGCCGTTTCCGGACTGCACCCATCTTGTCGTCGTTTTACTGTCGTCTCTCTTCCAGCCTGACATTGAAGAATCTCCGGACGTGGTCGTTTCGGTAAGAGAATATTGCCATTTTGTTTCAACGATTTTAGCCCCTGACGGCACTTGGGACGCTGGCACCCAATCGGACGTCGGATTTTTGCTCCAATGCGCATATATACTGTGATTGGAATCTGAAACCAAAGAGGTGCTTGCTGCCACCTCGCTGCCGCCGCTTGCTTTTGTATACCAACCGATAAAGGTGTAATAGCTCTTGACCGGCGTAGGCGAATCGCCGTAGACCGCGCCTGAGTTGACAGTCACGGTTTTGTACTTCTGCGAAACGGTGCCGCCGTTCGGGTCAAAGGTAACGGTGATGGTTTTCGCCTGCGTCGTCTGCGGCGTTTCATTTCTGACCGACGACTGCTCGTTTCTTGAAGAGACGGCGGAACCGCTTGAAACCTTCAGTAAAACGGGGTCGCCCTTTTTGACCTGTGTGCCGGCGCTGACGCTTTGACTGATCACCTTGTCCTTTGCCACGGAGTCGCTTTCCTCGTAGGAGGTCTCCACCGACAAGCCGCGCGAGCCCAGATTGTTCTTTGCCTCCGACGCGTTCATTCCCGTAACGTCCGGCATCTCAAAGTATGCCGGTCCCGATGAAACGATCAGCTTGATCTTGGTTCCTTCCGCTACCTCCGTGCCGTAGTCGACGCTTTGGCTGATTACCCTGCCGGCTTCTACGTTGTCGTCGGCTTTCGTTTCAATACATAAGGCACGGTAGCTTTGCCGTTTTTGGCTTCCTCAACGTCCTTGCCGCTGCTCACGGTCAGAACGACCGTTCCGTATTCTTCGAGGTATGAGCCGCCGTTCGGTGATTGCAGCACGATCTTGCCCGCCTGAATGTATTCGGAAACCACATTGCCCTCGGCGGATACCTGTAATTTCATTTCTTCGATCGCCTGTATAGCTTCGTCCTTTGCCATACCCTCCACGTCGGGCACGATCACATAGCCCTCCGGGACGACCACCTCGCCAGAAAACAGCGAGCCTATGTTGATCACACCCGTCGCCAACAGCACGCCGACGATTATCAGCGCCGTCAGAACCGAGGGGATCAGTATTTTCAGCCATTTCGGCCACGTATATAGATCGATCCTCTTTATTTTTCCGTACCGTCGCTTGACGGGAGGATCGGTGTTCAGCTCCTCGATAAACGACCGAACGTCGGGCGTTCTGTCCTCGATCTGCACATTCATCGCATTCAGAATGGCGTTTTCGCGGTTGCGTGTGATTTTTGCGAGCGCGTGAGGAGGTATGAGGAGGTCGCGGCGCTTGCTTTCAATGCTCGCGCGGCGCTCCATCGCGTCGGGCGGCGTTTTGCCGGTGATCATCTTGTACAGCGTCGCCGCCAAGGCGTACACGTCGGTGTACGCGCCCTGATCGCCCCTGCTGCGGTATTGCTCCTCGGGAGAAAAGCCGGGCTTGATAATGACCGTCAGGCTCCGGCTGTGCGAGGTGGTCGCATAGCGCGACGCACCGAAATCGATCAGCTTGACCTCGCCGTCCTTTGTCAGAAAGATATTGTCGGGCGCGATATCGCGGTGCAGAACACCTCCGGCGTGGATCGCCTCCAACGAGTGCATGACAGGCAGGAGCATATCGAGCGCCTCGTCTTCGGGAATGGTCTTTTCGCGTGCGAGCCGCTCCGTCAGCGTTTCTCCGTCGAGGTATTCCATGATGATATAGGCGGTTTCGTTTTCGTAAAAGCTGTCGAAGATCTTGACAACGCCCGGCTCATTTTGGAACCGCGCCAAGCGCTTCGCCTCGTCCACGAACTTTTCCAGACCGTCGCGGAACTGCTCGCCCTTTTCGCCGTTGAAAACGGTTATGGTCGACTGACCGGGCATACGCGTGGAAAACTCTCCGGGCAAATATTCCTTGACCGCCACCTTTTGCTCCAACTTGCCGTCCCAACCGATATAGGTCACGCCGAAGCCGCCGAAGCCCAACACCCTTCCGATGATGTAGCGGTCGTGCAGGAGCGTTCCCGGCTCCATGTGTATCGCTTCCTCGGGCGGCGTGCCCTCGATATAGCCGCAATGAGGACAAATATCGAATTCGTCCCCGTAATATTCCATACAGCCCATGCAGCGTTTACTCATTGCGTTCACCTTTATCTGACAAAATAATAATGCTTGTAAATATCCTTGATCGGGGCGTAATTTTTCTGTTCGAGCTTGGCGTTGAAGCATTCTCCGTTGACCGGAATCTGCCCCTCGGAGTTTTTGGAGATCATCAGCATGTTCTGGTATTTGTTGCCGAGCATCCATGAAAGCAGCCGCTCCGCCGCCTTGATCTCGCTCTCGGTTCCATTCCCTATGCTCCATTCATAATCAAAATGGCAGCAGACCTTTTCGCCGGCGTACCAGCTCACGCTTTTTTCGTAGCCGGTCAGCGACTTCCTCACCTTGTTCATCGCCATGTTTGAAGACAGCAGAACGGCGCATTTGTTCTCCTT
>ONEN01000262.1 GCA_900316815.1 uncultured Eubacteriales bacterium
CCGCACCTCTGAACAACAGAATATTTTTAGAGGTGCCCTAAACATGTTCTTTTTCATTTTCGCTACTTCCTGTCTGTTGATTTATGGCTGTCCATCCACTTTTCCGCTCCTTTAAGATCATCAGCGGCAAAGCAGTCGAGCAGCTTGCCGATATCATTCCGATAGTCAGTCAGCTTGACGCCGTTTATTTTAAGCATTGTCAGCGCGGAGACCAGAGCGGTAAGGTCGTTTTTCTGCTTAAAGGGTTTTCTTTTGATGATTTCACACCCCAGCTTGGCGGCTTTGGCGGAAAGGGAACGGTAAATATAATAAAAGCTCTCGTTCTGCTCGTAGGGGGCGGCGGCGACTTCGTTCAAAATCTGTCTCTGCCGTTTCGTCAGCGGTTCCTCCACTCCCGTCAGCAGTGTGTTGATACCGGATATCTGATTGACGACCAGCTTGTTCATGATGTACCTCCCTCCGGCAATATGATATTTTGCGCGATTTCCTTTGCCACCCGTTCAACCACCTCGTCCTGTGCCTTGTGGGTGTCGGCAGGGTCGACGTCGCCGTAGAGGTTTTCGAGCGTTTTGACGATCAGGTGTTTGGCGTCCTTTGTTACCACGTATTCCAGCCAGCCGATCCGCACGTGCGGGATATATTTGATACGCTCGCCGCCGACGCGCTCGGTGTCCGCAAAAATCTCCACCCTGTCGCCGTCGTGCAAAAGATTGTAGAGCGAGATCTGCTCGCCGTTGACCAGCGCGCCCTTTGCCGTCATGCCGATGTCGGGATGGATGGCGAACGCCGCGTCGAGCACACACGCGCCCTTTGGCAGCTCGCAGCGCTTGCCGTTGCGCAGCTTGACGCGGATGACCTCGCTGCCCATGTAGGTTCTGCCGGGCGTGACGTCGATCGGGATATCCTTCAGGCTGCCGAAGTTGTAGCTGAGATAATCTCTGCGCAGGGCAAAGCAAAGACGGATGGTATTGCAGAATTGATCGCACACCGAAACGATAAACCGGTTGTGGATGTCCATGGTGAAGTCTGTCATCACCCTGCCGGTGGGCGAGAGTATTTGGAAGAACGACTTGATGAACATGCGCGCAAAGCTTTCAATGCTTCCCTTTCGGTCGTAGTTGTCGAGGATCACATGGATCTCGCAAAGCGGGATCATTTGATTGCTTACCATGTTTGCCGTGATGTCCCCGTCCGCGTTCTTCTTTTTCAGCATGGCAAATACTTCGGCAGGCAGATACGGCTTGATCTCCGCGGTGTAACGGAATTCTCCTATACCGAGCTCTGTTTTGCAGCAGGTGTTGATGTCGCCGAACATCTGCTGTTCCAAAATCATTTTCAGCTCGTCCGCAAATTCCATGTTTTGGCGCAGCAGCTCGTCGTAATGTGATTTGAATTCTTCATACAGCGCCGGATTGACGTTGCGCCACATCAGATCGTCGATACGTCTGACGAAATAGCGCAGCCCGAAGCGGTAAAACAACGGAAGATAATCGCACTCGGTCTCGTCGGTTTTGTTGTGCTTCTTTTCGCCGCTTATCACATCCATCGTGCTCAGGTTGTGAATGCGGTCGGCTGCCTTGATATACAGCGCAAAAATCAGACGGCGGTCGGAATTGACTGCGACAGCCAGCTTTTCAAAGCTTTTTTTGTCCAGCTCTTTTTTGTCAATGCTGTATTCGTCGCTTCTTCGCGAGCCGGCGTACTGCTTGTGAACGGATGTTACCGCGTCTACATAACGCGAAACCTGTTCGCCGCAACAGTCGGAGATATCATCAAGGGTATAGGAGGAATCTTCACAGACGTCGTGCAGGATAGCTCCGGCTACCACCGCGCTCTCCACGCCGATCTCGGCGAGGATCTTGGCAACGGCAACGGGATGATTCAGGTACGGCTCGCCCGATTGTCGCAGCACCTCGGAATGTGCCCGGCGTGCGAACGCATACGCCTTGCGAACCACCTCGGTGTCCGCAAGCCCTCTTTGTGCCATAATATCCAAAATACGGTCAAGC
>ONEN01000258.1 GCA_900316815.1 uncultured Eubacteriales bacterium
CTCTCCAAAACCAGTAAACATTGTGTGAATGCTGGGAACATTCCTGCGCAGTTCATCGTCTGGGTGTATGATAATGATAATCGCATAACGAAATCAATCGAATTGTCGATTGATTTCGTTGCCAAACGACAAGTTTGGCAACGAATGATTCATAGAATCATTCGTGCGATAGTCATTATCGCAAGCCTGGAAGATGATACGACTCCTTTGAGTCTGTAATAAAAAACCTTAAAAGGAGGGAAGACGCATGAAGCTCACTACAAAACGATTCGCGCTCATCGCAGCGCTTTTGCTCCTGACCGACCGTGGACTCACCGGCTGCACCGCGGCCCGGGCGGCAGAGACCGCGCCGAATGCCCCTGCAATCTACAGTCCCGCACCGACAGCAGGCAACAGCTATACCGACAATACCGACGGCGGCCACGCCATCCTGGCAGACGGCGAAAACGCATTCTATGCCAACGTCACTGTCAGCAAGACAGGAAACGCCGAGGGGGACGAGGCGGACTTCTACGGCGAGAACGCCGCGGTGCTTGCCCAAAACGGCGCGGAACTGAACCTGCGCGAAATCTCCGTCACCACCGACGGCGCGCACGCAAACGCTGTTTTCAGCTATGGCGAAGGCACCGTCGTCGATGTTGCGGACTCCACCATCACGACTTCTGGCAACTGCTCCGGCGGGCTCATGACCACGGGCGGCGGCACCATGAACGCGGATAACCTCGTCGTACACACCAGCGGCAACTCTTCTGCCGCCATCCGCTCTGACCGGGGCGGCGGCACGGTGAATGTCACGGGCGGCACTTATGACACCGCGGGCGTGGGCTCCCCGGCCATCTACTCCACCGCCGATATCACCGTATCGGACGCAGAGCTCAGTACCACAGCCTCCCAGGGCGTGGTCGTGGAAGGGAAGAATGCCGTGACGCTCAATAACGTCTCCCTCACGGCCTCCAACACACAGAAGAACAGCGGCAAATCCCCCTGGTATCAGGCGGTCATGATCTACCAGTCCATGTCCGGCGACGCGGACGAGGGAACCGCCTCCTTTACCGCGCGCGGCGGCAGCATCACGAACTTAAACGGCGACATCTTCTTCGTCAACAATACGCGCGCCGTCATCAATCTCACCGCGACCCAGATCGTCAACGATGACCCGGACGGCGTTTTTCTTCGGGCCGCCGCGGCGGGCTGGGGGAAGGAGGGCCGGAACGGCGGACATGTGGAGCTCTATACCGCGGCGCAGACCCTGGAGGGCGACATGCTGGTGGATGAGCTCTCGACGCTCAACCTTTATCTCTGGGACGGCAGCGTGCTCACCGGAGCGGTCAATCCCGCCGATGAGGGCGCGGTCTATGTGGAGCTCACCGACGGGGCCAGATGGGTGCTCACCGGAGATTCCCACATCAAGAGCCTCAAGTGCGAGCCTGACAGCATTGACTTAAACGGCTTCACACTCACCGTCGACGGTGAGACCTACATCGAGGGCAGCACTTCGGAGGGCAGCCCCGTGGAATACGTACAGGAGAGCGAGCATCTCGCCGCTGCACAGGAAAGCGGACATGACAAGGGCGGGAAGCCGCCGAAAAAGAAATGACAAGTGATAAAAACCTCTGCGGAAAGAAAACCGCAGAGGTTCTTTATCATACAGAGGCAAAGAAGAGAATGGGTATACTTAACAAAAAGTGCACGCCAATTTGTGAAATATTGCTAAAATCATAGCAGCTTTCTTGGCGCTCTATTAGAAATAACGCTTGTAATGTTTAAACAATCATGGTATAGTAAAACCTGTAAATCGGAGACAGAGAGAAGCTCCGTAACGGAAAGCGGGCGCAGAATCATGCGCCCGGTATTATGAAAAGGAGGATAATCCATGAAAAAGCTTCTTGCGTTTACGCTTGCCCTCTGCATGATATTTGCCCTTGCCGCCTGCGGCACCGGTACTTCAAAAACCGAGAGCGGCCCATTTAAGCCCAATGGTCCTGTCACCATGATTGTCGCCTACAAAGCCGGCAACGGCACCGACATCACCGCCCGTATCCTCGC
>ONEN01000257.1 GCA_900316815.1 uncultured Eubacteriales bacterium
TCGTTGTACTTCATCATATAGACGCCTTCCTCGTAGTTGCCGATGTTTTCGGTATTGGCAACGCCGCGCAGGTTGTTGATAATGAGCTGCATATGATCGCAGCCGCATTCGTAGGCATGAGGATAGCCGCCGCCGAAACGGGGATTGACCTCCGAGATATAGTACTCGCCGTCCTGCTCAAAAATATCGATATCGATCTGACCCAGCCATCCGCTCTCCTTGCAGAAGCGTTTGATCAAGTCAAAAAGCTTTTCATCCTTAAAGGAAACGGACTTGTCGGTTTCGCCCGCGCGCATCAACAGCTTTTTCTTGGTAAAGATGGAAACGACCTCGTGCGTCAGCATGTCGATATACACGTCCGCGCCGATTTCCTGACCGCGGAGGAACTCCTGGATCATCAGACCGTCATAATGCTCGAACAGTAAATCCAGGGTGGTCAGGTCCCTGACCTGAGAAATGCCGATGGAGGCGCTGCCTCTGACGGGCTTGACATAGACGGGAAACGCAATCAGACCCTGCTTGTAATCCTCCAGGAACGCCTCCTTGTCAACGTAGCTCTTCGCGCAGGCATAGCCGTGACCCGAAAGCCAGCGGTACATCTGCATCTTATCCAGCGCACGCTCGCAAAGGCCGTAATCGGAACCGATCACCGTGACGCCCGCCTCCTTGAAACGCTCAACGTTCTGGGCGAGCAGGCTCAGCTCGGGGTCGATCAGCGAAAGCACACCGTCGATTTTTTCCTTGCGGCAGATGTCGAGGATGATATCCAGATAGCCCGGCTCGCTGATGCGCGGCACGATATAATAGGCGTCCGCCTCATAGATAGCGGGAGCCGCAAGCTGCATATCGGTCGCCACAACTCTTGTGCCCTCTGTCCGCTTAAAGTATTGAACGATTTTATTGCGCGTTCCCGCGCTGAGTAATAAAATATTCATGTTGCATTTCCCCTCAAGTAATCAAAAAACAGCGGTGTTCCGCCCGTGTGGATGAAAAGGATGTTCTTGCCCCTGACGGCGTTCTCCGCAAGAAAATGCGCCATGCCGTCAAATGCTTTTCCCGTGTAGGTGACGTCCATCGGAATACCGTAGCGCGCCATCACACGTTTGATCGTGCTGCCCGTATCCTCGCTGCCCTTGCCGTAGCCGTCCCGCACATAGCGATCCGTGAAGTGCGTGTTTGCCTGAAGCATATCCTCGCCGAAGCAGGGAAGATAATCGCGGATGCTCTGCAGCACGACGTCCCGTCCGTAAGGATTTTTCCTGGCTATGCTGATGCCGATAATCTGCCGCTCGTCACGATGGAGCAGCTGACCGCTGACCAGTCCCGCCTGTGTGGTGCCCGTGCCCGAGGCAAAGAAGATATAATCAAAAAAGACATCATTTTCCCGCTCATACGCTTTAATTTCGTCGTAACATAAGCGGTAGGCGTGTGTTCCCACGTTGCCGTGACCGCCGCCCGGGATAAAAAACGGACGCTTTCCCTGCTGCCGCAGACGGTCGAGCGTGTTATCGATGGTTTCGCTCACCTTGGCAACAGGAACGCAGATGATTTCAGCGCCGAATTGCTTCATCAGCAGGCTGTTAAAGGTCGGCTCCGAGGCTTCCTCGGGCGAGATGATCACACAGCCTATTCCGCGCTGCGCACACATATTGGCGACAACGCGGCAATGGTTGGAGCTGCTGCTGCCGTAGGTGACAACACAGTCGCTGCCCTGACGGTCGATCCTCTCAAAAAACAGGAAAGCCTTGCGCGCCTTATTGCCGCCGAACGAAAACGGCAGCAAATCCTCGCGCTTAATATACAAACAATTGCCGTTCCACTCGCCCGCACTGTACAAGGGCGTTTGAAAACGGCTGTCCAAATAATCGGAACGCAGCAAACCGTAAAGATAACGGTCGGTATACTTTCCGTGAGATATGATATTATTCTTCAGAGTGTCCTCAATCACAAAGCCCAGGCGGCTGAAAAGACGCTGCGCCGCAAGATTCCCGGTTTCGGTCATCAGGTACACTTTATCTAACTTTAACTGACGGAAGGCATAGTCCAGCAGCAGCAGC
>ONEN01000256.1 GCA_900316815.1 uncultured Eubacteriales bacterium
AGATTCAATACCTGTTTGACAACAGAATATATGCGCTCATTTGCGTTGGTAATTGCCATTTTTTTAGAATTTTCGCTGAATTTCGCGAGGGTCTCCTCGTTCTGCAGCATCGCGTCGGCTTTTTCGATCACCGCGGCGCCGCTGAGGTCGCTCTCCTCGATGATTTCCGCCGCGCCCGCGTTCACCAGCGCCATAGCGTTGTGGAACTGATGGTTCTCCGCCACGTTGGGCGAGGGAATCAGGATGGCGGGCTTGCCCATCGCCTGGATCTCGCTCAGTGTGATGGCGCCCGCGCGGCTGATGACCAGATCCGCCGCCGCCATGCAGACGGGCATATTGTCGATGTAGGGACGGATATCGAGGTTGCCGCAGGCGTCGGGGTCCACTCCCTGCTCGCGGAGCTTGTCGGGGAACCAGCCGCCGTATTTGCCGTAGGCGTGGATATGCTGATAGCGGCCGTTTTTGCCGCTGCGCGCAATGAGGTCAACCAGCGACTCATTAATGCGCTGTGCGCCCAGGCTGCCGCCGAAGGAGAGGATAACGGGGCGCTGGTCGAGGCCGAGCTGTCTGCGGCTCTCCTCCTTGCCGGCGGTGAGGATCTCGCCGCGGACGGGGTTGCCCGTCACCACGATGGACGCGTCCTTGAAGTAGGGCGCCGCCGCCGCGACCGCCAGCATTACCTTTTCAACGCGCTTCGCCAGCATTTTATTGGTAACGCCCGGGTAGGCGTTCTGCTCGTGAATCAGGCAGGGCACGCCCAGCCTGGACGCCTCGCGCACAACAGGACCCGAAACATAGCCGCCCGTGCCGATACAGATGTCGGGCTGAAAATCCCTGATGATTTTTTTAGCGGCAACGGAGGAGGTAAGGGTGCGGCGCACGGTTTTGATGTTCGCCGCCACGCTCTTGGGAGACATGCTCCGCTTGAAGCCGCTGATGGTGACGGACTTGATGGGAAAGCCTGCCTGAGGCACCAGCCGCTGCTCCATGCCGTCCTTGTTGCCGATAAAGAGAAACTCCGTGTCGGGGCGCTTCTCACGAATATAGCCCGCAATTGCAAGAGCGGGATTAATATGTCCGGCGGTACCGCCGCCTGCCAATAAAACTTTCATCAATAACACCTCATTCTCAAAAGCGGTCGGCTGAGCCGACACTCAATCCGCGTGCGCCGTAGGCGCTTTCTCCACGGCAACGTGACGTTGCATCCATTCCGCGCAAGCGACGTTTAGAAAAAACTATACCGTTCGCTCCCGCGTTATGACGCGGCGTGCGCCGAGGGCGCTTTACCCGCGCAAGCAACGTTTCATTATAACCTTACCGTTTCTGCCCGCGTTATGACGCGGCGTTTGTCCGACGTTTTTGCTAAACCGACTTCTCTAAAGCCGCACTGACCGCCGGGGCACCCGTACGCGTTATAGCGCGTGCATGAAGGTGAAGCTGCAACCGAACGTCGGTGGCGCGAACTGACAGCAGCGGCACGCTGCTATTGGCGTTCTATGTTGGCGGTTCGGGAAATGGAGAGGATAATGCCCATCTGCGCGAGGAGCATGATCAGAGAAGAACCGCCGTAGCTGAAGAACGGCAGACTGATACCCGTGTTGGGCAGCCAGTCGGTGATAACCAGAATGTTGAGCACCACCTGCACGCCTATCTGCGAGGTGAGTCCGATGCCCAGCAGCTTGCCGAATTTATCCTTCGCGCGCAGCGAAAGCGTAATGCCGCGCCACACCAGCAGCGCGAAAATCAACAGAATAATGGCTGCGCCGATCAGTCCGAGCTCCTCCACCACGATGGCGAAGATAAAATCGTTCTGCGGTTCGGGAAGATAGAGGAACTTCTGGCGCGACTGTCCGAGTCCCAGACCCCACAGGCCGCCCGAGCCGATGGCGTAAAGCGAGTTGCGCGTCTGCCAGGTGGAATCCCACAGGTCGGTGCCGCGTTCGGCGGAGAGCGCCTGCCCCCAGCCGTCCATTCGCGTCATGGCGTAGGAAAGTCCGCCCGTGACCGCCAGAAACAGGATGATCACGCCTAGCGCCGCAGCGCCTATCGCAAGATACTTCGTGCGC
>ONEN01000251.1 GCA_900316815.1 uncultured Eubacteriales bacterium
GGATTGCTTAACTGCAAATAATGAAGAAACATTAAAAAATGAAAAAAAGGAAGTAAAAAATGTACCGGTCACTTTACCAAAAACTACTTAACAAAGAAGAAAAGCTTTCCCTTGTGGGACTTGGCTATGTCGGTATGCCGATCGCGGTTGCCTTTGCCAAGAAAATCGACGTTGTGGGCTTTGATCTCAACGCAAGGAAGATCGAGCTTTACAAAAGCGGCATCGATCCGACCAACGAGGTCGGCGACGAGGCGATCAAGGCAACAACCGTCGATTTCACGGCCGACGAAACCAAGCTCAGAGAAGCAAAATTTCACATTGTAGCAGTTCCGACTCCCGTCAATGACGACCATACGCCTGACCTGACCCCAGTTGAGGGAGCGAGCGAGATCCTCGGTCGCAACCTGACAAAGGGCAGTATCGTTGTCTTTGAGTCCACCGTATATCCCGGCGTGACCGAGGATGTCTGCATTCCAATTCTGGAAAGAGAATCGGGACTCAAGTGCGGCGTGGATTTCAAAATCGGCTATTCTCCCGAGCGCATCAACCCCGGCGACAAGGTGCACAGACTCGAAACCATCAAGAAAATCGTTTCCGGTATGGATGAGGAAAGCCTCGACATTATCGCGAAGGTATATGAGCTGGTCGTTGAAGCCGGCGTTCACCGCGCAGAGTCGATCAAGGTCGCCGAGGCGGCGAAGGTTATCGAGAACAGCCAGCGCGACATCAACATCGCGTTTATGAACGAGCTCTCCATCATCTTCAACAAGATGGGAATCGACACCCAGTCCGTTTTGGAAGCGGCAGGCACCAAGTGGAACTTCCTGAAGTTCTATCCCGGTCTTGTCGGCGGTCACTGTATCGGCGTTGACCCCTATTATCTGACCTATAAGGCGGAAATGATGGGCTATCACAGCCAGATCATTCTTTCGGGCAGAAGGATCAACGACGATATGGGCAAATATGTTGCCGAAAACATTGTCAAGAAGCTTATCGCGGCGGACAAGCCTGTGAAGAGCGCAAAGGTGGCGATCCTCGGCTTTACCTTCAAGGAGAACTGCCCCGATACCAGAAACACCAAAATCATCGACATCGTGAATGAGCTGAAAGAATACGGTATTACGCCTGTTATCGCCGATCCTGCGGCTGACGCGGACGAGGCAATGTGGCTCTACAGCGTTGAGTTTGTCGATATGGCAACAATTCAGAATATGGACGCTGTTATTCTTGCCGTCGCACACGATTGCTTTAAAGAGTTGTCTATGGAAGATATTGACAACCTCTACGGCGAAGGCAAGAAAATCATGATTGACATCAAGGGCCTGCTCGATAGAAAAGCATATAAAGCGGCAGACTACATCTACTGGAGGCTGTGATGGGCTACAGCGAAGTAAAATTCCCCGAAAACTCTTTGTTCCTTGTGACAGGCGGTGCGGGCTTTATCGGCTCAAACCTCTGTGAAGCGATATTGAATCTCGGCTACAAAGTGCGTTGTTTGGATGATTTATCGACCGGCAAGCAGGCAAATGTGGATATGTTCCTCGACAATCCGAACTACGAATTCATCAAGGGTGATATCAAGGATTTAGATACCTGCATGAAGGTCTGCGAGGGCGTCGACTATGTGCTCAATCAGGCGGCGTGGGGTTCTGTTCCGCGCAGCATTGAAATGCCGCTGTTCTACTGTGCTAACAACATGCAGGGCACACTCAATATGCTCGAAGCCGCAAGGCAGAACAGCGTTAAAAAGTTTGTGTATGCTTCATCCTCTTCGGTTTACGGCGATGAGCCGAATCTCCCCAAAAAAGAGGGCAGAGAGGGCAACTTGCTTTCTCCCTATGCGGTTAGCAAACGCGCCGATGAAGAATGGGCGAAGCAATACACCAAACACTACGGCTTGGACACCTATGGTCTGCGCTACTTCAACGTATTCGGCAGAAGACAGGATCCAAACGGCGCCTACGCTGCAGTCATTCCGAAATTCATCAAGCAGCTGCTGAATGGCGAAACGCCGACCATCAACGGCGACGGCAAGCAGAGCCGCGACTTTACATACATTGAAAACGTCATAGAGGCAAACCTGAAAGCCTGCCTTGC
>ONEN01000250.1 GCA_900316815.1 uncultured Eubacteriales bacterium
GAGGATGTAACCATCACCTTTGTGCCTCACCTTCTGCCTGTCAACAGGGGGATTTTGGCGACGGTCTACGCCGACATCAGGGACGGCGTGAGCTTTGAGGATATCAGAAAAGCCTACGAGGATTACTACAGGGACGAGTTCTTTATCAGGCTCCTCGACGACGGCGTGTGCGCCGATATCCATAATGTGCGCTACTCGAATTTCTGCGATATCTCTATCCATCACGACAAGCGCGCAGGCAAGCTTGTGGCGTGCGCCGCGATCGACAATATGGTAAAGGGCGCCGCGGGTCAGGCGATCCAGAACATGAACATTATTTTCGGAATCGACGAAAAGGCAGGGCTTGTAATAATGCCTCCTGCCTTCTAAGGATAAATGCTATGAAAAACTATCGGTTTATTGACGGAACGGTAACTTCGCCGCTTGGCTTTACCGCGAACGGAATCTGCGCCGGAATAAAAGCGTATGGCAGCGCGACTCAGCCGGCGCTCAAAAACGAGCCGCTTTTGCCCTCGAACGGCAAGCGCGACCTCGCGCTGATCTGCTGCGAAAAGCAGTGCAGCGCCGCGGCGATTTTTACAAAGAATCTCGTAAAATCAGACACTATATACGTTACTCAAAAGCACCTTGAAAACGGCAGGGCGCAGGCGGTCATCGTCAATTCGGGCAACGCCAACGCCTGCAATCCCGACGGCTATGAAAAGGCAGAGAAAATGTGCAGGATCGCGTCCGAGGTGCTCGGAGTCGCCGAGGACGACGTGATCGTCGCCTCCACCGGAGTTATCGGTCAGGCGCTGCCGATCGAGCCGATCGAGGCAGGGGCAAGGGCTATGCGCGGCACGCTCTCAAAAGAGGGCGGCACAAACGCCGCCGAGGCTATAATGACTACCGATACCGTCCGCAAGGAATGGGCGGTACAGCTTACGCTCGGCGGAAAAACCGTCACTATCGGCGGCATCGCCAAGGGCAGCGGAATGATCCATATAAATATGGGCACGACGCTCTCGTTCGTCACCACCGACGCGGCTGTCTCGGCGGAAATGCTCAGAGAAGCTCTTGTAGAAGCGGCGGACGTCAGCTACAATATGGTCAGCGTGGACGGCGACACCTCAACGAACGACACGCTCGCGATAATGGCGTCGGGGCTTGCCGGCAACGACGAGATAACAGAGAAAAACGAGGATTATCATATCTTTACCGAGGCGCTCACAGCCGCGTTCAAAAGGGTTGCCAAAATGCTCGCCTCCGACGGCGAGGGAGCCACAAAGCTCGTTGTCTGCAAGGTGGACGGCGCCAAGGACGAGAACACGGCGAAGGTGGTCGCCAAGAGCGTTATCTGCTCAAGCCTTGTCAAGGCGGCAATGTTCGGCGCGGACGCCAACTGCGGAAGGATATTGTGCGCGGTCGGCTACAGCGGCGCCGAGGTAAATACAAAGAAAATCGACGTGTCATACAGATCGGCAAAGGGAGAGATCTTAGTCTGCAGGGACGGTTTCGGACTCGCCTTTGACGAGGATAAGGCAAAGGAGATCCTGCTCGAAAACGAGATCGACATCATCATCACCTTATCCGACGGCTCGGGCTCGGCCGAAGCGTACGGCTGCGACCTGACGTATGATTACGTAAAAATAAACGGTGACTATAGAACGTAAAAAACCTGTTCGCAAAAGGAACAGACTTGAAAACTATGATTATTCACAAAACGGTGCGTATTTCATTACGATTTGTTCAAAAGATAAACAATGGCTGTTTTGGAATGTAGGGGCGAGCATTGCTCGCCCGCAGGCAGAAGTAGATCTTTCATACATTGGTAAGATTATTGATGAAATGATTGCAGAAATACCAAAACGATATTCGTGTGTCAATGTTGATAATTATGTGGTTATGCCTAACCACATTCATTTGCTTTTGATGGTTTGCGCTGACGAGCGCGGGCGTGCAATGCGCGCCCCTACACCCGATATTTCTCAAGTTATTCAACACCTAAAAGGTGCTGTTACCAAAAAGGTCGGCAAATCAATTTGGCAAAAATCTTTCTATGACCATATAGTCAGGGATGAAAAAGATTATTATAAAATATATGAATATATAGATAATAATCCGGTCAGGTG
>ONEN01000245.1 GCA_900316815.1 uncultured Eubacteriales bacterium
CATGATACATACGGCGTAAGAAACGAGCAGGCGCTCCAGTCCAACCGCATGGCGGCTGCCATTCTCTACAGCGCTCAGGGTGTTCCGTTTATCCTCGCGGGCGAGGAATTCGCGCGTACCAAGGACGGCAACGAGAACAGCTACAACGCTCCCGCCAACCTCAACAGCATTAAGTGGGGCAGCACCGTAGAGTTTTCCGATCTGGTATCCTACTATAAGGGCCTGATGAATATCAGAAAGGCGTTCACGCCTCTCAGAGCCAACGACAAGAGCTATCAGAGCAATATTAAGGTGGCAGGTAACTTTGCCGACGCTACCACCCTCATCTATTATGTCATCACCAACGATCAGCAGGGCGAATGGAACAAGATGGCGGTCGTTCACAACGCTTCCAACAGAGTGCAGAACGTTACCCTTCCCGACAGCTCCATCGGCACTGATTACGAATGGGTCATCCTTGCCAAGGGCGACCAGGCAGGCTTGACCTCTCTCGGCGAAGTCAAGGGCAAGAAAATCAGCGTTCCCGCTAACTCCTCTTTGATTGCTGTTGATAAGGCAGGCTTTGAAGCGGCAGGCATCAAAGACGAGAACATGGGTGTTGTTACCATCAACTACGTTGACGGCAAGGGCAAAAAGCTTCCCGATGTTGCTTCCATTCATCTCACCGGCAAGGTAGGCAGCGCTTATACCGCTATTCCTTCCGCTGCAGTGGGCAAGGCGTATGTATTTGATCATATTGACGGCGAAGCAGAGGGCACCTTCAGCGCTGCCGGCACAACCGTCAACTATGTATACCGCGATGCGGCAAAGGTTATCGTCAGCTATGTTCACGAGGATGGCACCCAGCTTGCCGATCCCGTAACGCTCTATGGTGTTCCCGGTACAGAGTATGAAGCTCCCGAATGCGAAACGATCCCCGAGAAGTATATCTTTAAAGAAGTTCAGGGCAATAAGAAGGGCACCTTCACCGAAGCAGACCAGACCGTTTCCTTTATCTACAAGGACGCGATGGAAGTTGTCGTGAGCTACGTTTATAAGGACGGCACCGAGCTTGCTCCTTCCGTTACCCTTTACGGCGAACCCGGCGCGGATTACGAAGCGCCCGAAAGCACCTCCATTCCCAAGCAGTATATGCTGAAGGAGGTTGTCGGCGGCAAGACCGGCACCTTCTCCACCGAGCCTAAGACTGTATCCTTTGTTTATACCGATTATGTTCCCGAATCCATCCGCCTGTACGGCGATGTAAACGGTGACGGCGTTATCGGCATTGAAGATGTAACCGAGTTCCAGCGCATTCTTGCCGAGTTCATCGTGGTTGACGACGCGCGCTTCGCACAGCTTGACTTTGACTATGACGGCAGCACCAACATCAACGACGTGACCATGTTGCAGAGATATCTCGCTGAGATGAACCTGTCGCAGGGTGAAGTAACCATCAACTACTATAAGGAAGACGGCGCCTCCAAGCTGATCGATTCTGTCACCTTTAAGGACAGAGTAGGCGACGACCTGGTTGCTCCCGCTGTTTCCGTATTCGGTTATTCGCTTGACACAACTAAGCTTCCCGCAATTGAAGGCAAGAAGGTTTCCTACGGTACCCCGATCGTGGTTAACTACTACTACGTTGCTTCCGCCGATATGAACGTTGCCCTTCACATCAAGCACAGCGGCGACGCCACATGGGTTCCCAACCTGTGGATTTGGAACACGGAAAACTACGCAGGCGGCACATGGCCCGGCAACTCACCTGTACTCAATGAAAAGACAGGCTGGATGGATTACAACTTTGAGTACTCCACGAAGGAAAAGACAGTCTACTACAACCTGATTGTCTCCCAGGGCGGTAATCCCCAGACATGTGACCTGAACGGCTTTAAAAACAGAGAGCTGTGGATTGTCATCAATGATGACAAGGTGGAAAACCAGACCAACTTCCTCAGCATCTACTCCGCAAATCCCGAGCTCGTTTCCGATCCCGGTCTGTTCCTTGTAACGGTTTAATTCCGTATCAGAATAACAGAGCGGCACAGCGTTTGCTGTGCCGCTTATTTCTTTTGAAAAAACCGCGCGTCAATCAACGTGCGGTTTTGTTTGTGATAGCAGGGTAATATTTTGGTTCCGTTATTCGGCGATGCAGTTGTCAAGAGCTTTGATAATCGCTGCCTTGTCCATCTTTCTGCCGATAAAGACCAGCTTGTTAACGCGGTCGCCGTATACGGGGTGCCACGCAG
>ONEN01000243.1 GCA_900316815.1 uncultured Eubacteriales bacterium
ATCGAGGTCGAGTGCGACGAGGAGGAAGGACTTGTCGGCACCCACATCTATCTGGACGTGGTTTCCGTCG
The DNA here is from genome assembly GCA_900316815.1 of uncultured Eubacteriales bacterium. Lineage (GTDB taxonomy): Bacteria > Bacillota > Clostridia > Oscillospirales > Acutalibacteraceae > Ruminococcoides. The sequence goes on from ONEN01000243.1 coordinate 71, forward strand.
GCGCGACCATGAACATCATGCTCGCCGCCAGCCGTGCCAAGGGTCTGACCGTCATCGAGAACGCTGCCAAGGAGCCGCATATCGTTGACCTTGCGAATTTCCTCAACTCCATGGGCGCCGACGTGCGCGGCGCAGGTACCGACGTGATCAAAGTCCGCGGCGTTTCCTGCATGCACGGCGTGACCTATTCCATCATCCCCGACCAGATCGAAGCCGGCACCTACATGTGCGCGGCGGCAGCCACACGCGGCTGTATCACCATCAACAATATCACGCCCAAGCACCTGGAGTCTATTTCCGCCAAGTTCCGCGAGATGGGCGTAAAGATCACCGAATACGACGAGGCGCTCAAGGTAGACGCGACCGTAAAGCCGCTCAAGCGCTGCAACATAAAGACGATGCCTCATCCCGGCTTCCCGACCGACTGCCAGCCGCAGTTCACCGCTCTGCTCATGAGCGTGCCCGGCACCAGCATAGTCAACGAGAACGTCTGGGACAACCGCTACCAGTATATCAGCGAGCTCATCCGCATGGGCGCTCACATCAGCGTCGAGGGCAGGCTTGCTATCATCGAGGGAGGCACTCCGCTCACCGCGGCTCCCGTCAAGGCTACCGACCTCAGAGCCGGTGCGGCTATGATCATCGCCGCGCTCGAGGTCAGAGGCACCACCGAGATCTCCAGCATCCAGTATATCGAGAGAGGCTACGAGGATGTAGTGGAGAAGTTCAAGGCGCTCGGTGCCGATATTAAAAAAGTATATTTTACCGGCGACAACGAGGAAGAGCTCGGCGCGTAACGGTTTCAGATATAAAATAATAAAATAGCATAAAGCAAACAACGCCGACCCGAAAAACGGGTCGGCGTTCTCATTGCTTCATTACGAAGTAAATTCATGTGCCGCAGGCACTATTCATTGCGCAGCAAATTCATGTGCTGCAGGCACAATTCATTCCTGAATAAAAGGTTGCCAAAATGCACAGCGTGTTAATTTTTCCCTGCGTCGGCACAGGAATGAATTGCCGCTATGCGGCATGAAAAGGCTGCGCCATGAATTGTCGCGCGACCGCGACATGAATTGACCTGCGGTCATGAATAGCCGGGTGCCCCGACTGTCAGTTCGCGCTGCCGGTGTTTGGTTGTAACTTTGCCTTTATGCACGCGCCATAGCGCGGGAGTCAGCGGTTAAGTTGCTGCTAAACGTCAGCTGCGCGGATTGATGGTCGGCTCAGACGACAGCTGTTACTTCAACCTCTACCAGTACATTCTTGGGCAGGGTTTTTACCGCAACGCAGGAGCGCGCGGGCTTGGAGGTGAAGTAGGTGCCGTACACCGCGTTGAACGCGGCGAAGTCGTTCATGTCCGCGAGAAAGCAAACCGTCTTGACAGCCTGCTCCAGCGAGCTGCCGGCTGCCTCCAGCACATTCTTGAGGTTTTGGCAAACCTGCTCGGTCTGCGCCTCAATGCCCTCCGCCTCTACGTTGCCCGTGGTGGGGTTAATGGCGATCTGACCCGAGGTGAATACCAGTCCGTTGATCTTGACAGCCTGCGAATAGGGACCGATAGCGTCGGGAGCGTTTTTGGTATATACTTTTTCCATCATTTTTTCCTCCTGAAAATAGCGATAGCATCAAACCAGCTTAAAGCCCGCGCCCGTGAGAGCGTCGGAAATCTGGCGGACATGCTCAAAGTTTCTTGTTTCGATGACAATGCGCAGATAGGCGGCGGTAACGTCGCTGCCTTCGCCTGCTCTTTCGTGATGAACGGAGATAACGTTCGCGCCGAGGTCGGCGATGATTTTGGAAACTGCCACCAGCTGACCGGGCTTATCCTGCAGCTCAATGCAGAGCGTCTGCTGTCTGCCCGAGCGGAGCAGACCGCGCTTGATGACGCGGTTGAGGATGGTAACGTCGATGTTGCCGCCCGATACAATGCAGACGACCTTCTTTCCCTTTACGGGCAGCTTGCCGAACATGACAGCCGCCAGCGGAGCGGCGCCCGCGCCCTCGGAAATCATCTTCTGCGATTCAATCAGCGCGAGAATGGCGGAGGCGATTTCGTCGTCGGAAACGGTGACGATATCATCCACGTATTTTTGAATATATTGAAACGTGTGCTCGCCCGGTTCCTTGACCTGGATGCCGTCGGCAATGGTGGATACCTTGTCAAGTCTGACG
>ONEN01000239.1 GCA_900316815.1 uncultured Eubacteriales bacterium
ATCGCCCGTATCTACGGGTGTGATAAGAAGCAGGCAAAAGAAAAGGCGGATCGGATCATCGAGGATTTCTCCCTGCAGGAAATAACGAAGCAGCGGGCTTCGACCTTGTCCGGCGGCTGGCAGCGCAGGCTGAGTATCGCCATGGCGCTGATCACGGAACCGCAGGTGCTTTTTCTTGACGAACCGACGCTGGGTCTGGACGTCCTTGCCCGCAGAGAGCTGTGGCATTTTATCCAAAGCTTAAAGGGGAAGATGACGATTGTCCTGACTACCCATTATCTCGAAGAGGCTGAGAGCCTGTGCGACCGTATCGGCATCATGGCTCACGGCGTTCTGTGCGCGGAGGGCAGCGCGCAGGAGCTGAAAGCAAAGGCTGATACCGATGATTTTGAAGAAGCGTTTATCCGGTTAGCGGGGGAGGGAGCAAAATGACGAGAACGATGACCTTTGCTTCACGCAATACCAAAGAGATCACACGCGATATACTGACGCTGATATTCGGGATCGCCTTTCCGCTGGTTTTGATGATCCTTCTGTCGGCGATCAACAAGAGTATTCCGCAGGGCTACGGTCCTTCTAACTTCCAAATCGAAAAATTAGCGCCCGGTATCACCGTGTTCGGACTGAGCTTTCTGTCGCTGTTCTCGTCCATGCTGATTTCAAAGGACAGGACCTCGAGCTTTGTACTTCGGTTGTTTACCTCGCCGCTGCGTCCTTCTGAATTTATTCTCGGCTATACGCTGCCGATGATCCCGATGGCGCTGTTGCAGTCCGTTGTCTGCTACATCTGCGCGTTGTTCTTTGGATTGGAACTGACTTTCAATCTGCTCCTTGCCGTGGCGGTGAATATCCCCATCGCCGTTGTGTTCATCGCGCTCGGTTTGCTGTTCGGCTCCATTCTCAGTGAAAAGGCTGTCGGCGGTATCTGCGGCGCATTGCTGACGAATCTATCCGCGTGGTTTTCTAATATTTGGTTCGATACCTCGATGGTAGGCGGTCTGTTTGAGAAGGTCGCAAATATCCTGCCGTTCTCTCACGCGGTAAAAGCGGCGCAGGCGGCTGTCGCGGGCAACTTCTCCGCAATCTTTGCTGATCTGTGGATCGTGATCGCCTACGCGGTCGTATTGACCGTCGTCGCCGTCGCCGTATTTGCGGCTAAACTGAAAAAGGTATAATGAAACAGATATAATAAAAAAACAGATAAGACGCTGAACGGTTCCGTTCAGCGTCTTTCCTTTACGGTGATATATACGTTGTTTGCTGTGAGCGTGCCGGTTTTCCACAGCTTTTCAAATTCTTCGATACGCACTTTTCTGTTGTAGCTCAATTCGTCTGCGTTGGTATTCTCCGTCATCGAATCCGCCAGGTAGATGAATTCTTCATCATATCCCGTTACCGCCGCGTAATGTGTATCGTGCGGAATCCGGATAAAGACGACGACGGGCGTTCCTTCGGCGACAGCTTGCTTCAGGGTAAGGATATCGCCGTGATATGCCTTCGCCTCATAGCCGTGATCCTTGAACAGCTTAACGGTACAGCTCGGCGATACAAAGCCGAAAACACGTTCGATTTGCGGCGCTAGATCGCTGCCGCTGACTTCTTCTCCGAAATGACGCATGACGTAAGCGGCGGCATAGGCGGCGCATTGCTGATCTTCTTGCGCGGCGATCTCGTTATCATCCTCGTTGATGAAACAAACCGCAGGAGGATCGTTTCCGTCGGCGACGGCGGGGGAGGTGTAAACGGTAGGGAGAAGGACGACCGCTGTGACCGTCAGGACGGCGACGCAGATCAAGCCGACCAGCGTTCTCTTTTTCATCACACACCTCCCCGTTGAATATCATACAGATTTTACCATATAAACCGTCATTTGTCTACGGCGTCAGCCGATCAAGACAAAAATTTATCAAATTTCTTTTACATATTTATACCGTGAATGAATTGTGCTATATTTACTATGTATTTTTGTAATCTTGATTACAGGGGAATGGTATTATGAGAATTGGATTTGACAATCAAAAGTATCTGGACATGCAAAGTCAGCATATCCGCGACCGTATCGCTCAGTTCGGCGACAAGCTGTATCTGGAATTCGGCGGCAAGCTCTTTGACGACTATCACGCCTCCCGCGTCCTGCCGGGCTTCAAGCCCGATTCCAAGCTGCAAATGCTCATGCAGCTCAAGGACGAAGCGGAGATCGTCATCGTCATCAATGCCGACGATATCGAGAAGAACAAGGTTCGCGGCGACCTCGGTATCACCTAC
>ONEN01000238.1 GCA_900316815.1 uncultured Eubacteriales bacterium
TGCGCGAGCTTTTCAAGGACGAGGTGAGAGCCGTCGGTCTGAAGCTCGTCATACCCGAGGCGCTCGTAATGCGCCAGCCGTTCCCCGGTCCCGGGCTCGCCGTGCGTATAATCGGAGAGATAACAAAAGAAAAAGCCGACACCCTGCTGCGCGTCATCGGCGTGGGCGACAAGCTCTATGCGCTGGAGGACAAAGAGGCGCGGCTCTACAACGAGCGGCTCGCCATCGGCAGGATCCGCGACCAAAAGAGTCAGTTCGCCAAGGAGCTGCCCGATTATCCCGACGCGCCTGCGGAGCCGGTGTCTGCTTCGGAATTGATCAAAAAGCAGCAGGAAATACTTGCCAAAAACGGCGAGAACCGCCGACTGCGCGAGCAAAAGGACAAGATAGAGGAACGCGCCAACGCCTTGCAGACGGAGATCACACGGCTCAGTGCGGAGCTGACGGGCGTGCTGGCACAGCTTGAAACCGCACGCAAAACCGTGGCGGAGCTTCACGACGAGAGCACCGCAGAGCTGGAGCGCAGCATCGCGGATATAGAAGAGATCAACCGCCGTGTGCGCGCCAATCTTGACAAGGACAAGGCGCAGACCGACGCCGAGCTGTTTGCCGAGCAGTACAACGCGCTTTCGCGTGAAATCGAAGCGGCACGCGCCGAAAAATACGATTTGCTCAACAACGCCGCGCTTCCCCTGGAGGGGCTGTCGGTCGAAAACAGGGAACTGACCTACAAAGGCTACAAATGGGACAGCATGAGCGGCTCTGAGCAGCTCCGCGTGGCGACGGCGATCATCCGTCAGCTTAATCCGCAGTGCGGCTTTGTCCTGCTCGACAAGCTTGAGCAGATGGACGCCGCAACCCTGCGCGAATTCGGCGCTTGGATCGAACAAGAGGGCTTGCAGGCGATCGCAACGCGCGTCTCTACCGGCGGCGAATGCTGTGTGGTGATTGAAGATGGTTATTCTATTCCTATGGTTCATACCACGAAAAAGGATTGGAAGGCTGGTGAATTCTAATCATGGGTCAGTTTATTGATCTCTCTAACTGTATATATGGAGACTGGCGTGTTATTGGCAAATCTCAAAAAATAGGAAATGGTAATAAACCGCGAGTCTATTGGAATTGTGAATGCATACGGTGCGGAGCAAGAAGGGAGATTGACGGAAAATCATTGAGAGCAGGTTCTTCTACTCATTGCGATTGTACACGCTACAATTTCTTAAAAACTAATCCGCCTAAACTCACGCACGGCAAAAGTCATACGAGATTATACTACGTTTGGTGCGGTATGCGGCAACGGTGTTATGACAAACATAATATTCACTATCATCTTTATGGTGGGCGAGGTATTTCCGTGTGTAAAGAGTGGCGTGAAAGTTTCCAGAAGTTCTATGACTGGGCTATGAGAACAGGATATGATCCATTAGCACCAAGAGGAGAATGCACAATAGATAGAATTGATAACGATGGTAATTATTCGCCTGAAAACTGTCGCTGGGTAAACAGTTCTATACAGGCGAGTAATCGAAGAACCACATGGAAGGCAGGTACATTTTAATGAATATTACAAGAGGAAAAATCGCTTCGGCACAAAAGGTCGTTATCTACGGACCCGAGGGGATCGGCAAGAGCACCTTTGCGGCACGCTTTCCCGAGCCGCTGTTCATCGACACCGAGGGCAGCACCAAAAATATGGATGTAGCGCGAATGGACAAGCCCTTGTCCTGGACGATGCTCCGCAATCAGATCGCGTACATCCGTCAGCATCCTGCCGTTTGCCGCACGCTGGTGATCGACACCATCGACTGGGCGGAAAAGCTCTGCATAGAGGACATCTGCGCCACGCATAACAAGCGCGGCATTGAGGACTTCGGCTACGGCAACGGCTATGTCTACGAAATGGAGGAGTTCAACCGCCTACTCGGCAGTCTGGAAGCGGTTGTGGACGCAGGCGTCAACGTCGTGCTGACCGCACACGCGCAGCTGCGCAAGTTTACGCAGCCCGACGAGTTCGGCGAATATGACCGCTGGGAGCTGAAGCTCGGCAAAAAGACCGGCTCGCTCATCTCTCCGCTGGTCAAGGAATGGGCGGACTTGCTCCTGTTTGCCAACTACAAGACCGTCGCTGTGGCGGCGGACGACAAGGGCAAAAAGTTCAAGGCACAGGGCGGCGAGCGCGTGATGTACACGACCCATCACCCCTGTTGGGACGCAAAGAACCGCCACGGTCTGGCGGACATGCTGCCCTTTGATTACGGCGCAGTCGCGCACATTTTCGCCGCGCAGCCG
>ONEN01000236.1 GCA_900316815.1 uncultured Eubacteriales bacterium
AGCCGCCGCCGATAAGAAAGTAATTGGAATCGTGTTGGACATTGATTCAGGAGGTGGAGCCGTGGATGCCGTAGCGCCATTGGTAGATGCCATTCGTCGGACGAAGGCAATGGGCAAGCCCGTAGTGGCTTGTTGCGACCTTTGCGCCAGTGCTGCCTATTGGACGGCTTGCGAATGTAACGAGATTATGGCAGCCAACGCCATCAGCTCTGAGTTTGGAAGTATCGGCGTTATGATGCAATTCCCCGACTATGCCAAATACTATGAGAAGGAAGGAATCAAGGTTCACACCATCTACTCCAACCTCTCCACGTATAAGAATGCCCCATTCGAGGCAGCGAAAAAAGGCGAATACGAAAGCATCAAGGCTGAGGAGCTGCTCTGCTATGAGGATCTCGGCACCGAGGCTATCCGGCGCTACACGGTGGAGGATTTTCCGTGCATCGTAGCGATCGACTGCGAGGGCAACAACGTCTACGCGCGCGGGAACTGACGCTCAGGCGGCGGGCGCGTCGGCGGTTTTATTAGGTAAATACCTGATTTCTTCAAGATTTTTGAATTGACAACGCACAGGTTTAATATTATAATAAAAAACGAATAAAAATTTTATTTAGGAGTCAAAAAGCAAATGCCTTATATCAACGTAAAAACCAACGCAAAGCTGACCGCTGAAGCAAAGGAGATCATCAAAAGAAGACTGTTTGACACCATCGGGATCCTGCCGGGCAAAAGCGACCGCTATCTGATGATATCCATTGAGGACAAAGCGGATATGTCGTTTCACCGCGACAGCGATACGCCGATGGCGATCGTGGAGGTAAAGGTTTTCGGCGGCGCGACCAAGGACGCCTATCAAAAGCTGTGCAAAGCCATCTGCATCATCATGGAGGACGACGCGCACGTAAAGGGCGACTGCTGCTATGTCAAATTTGACGAAGTAAAATATTGGGGTTATAACGGATTTATGTTTTGACAACGAGTAAGGGGAATCCAATATGAGAATTGTTGTTCTTGCGGGAGGCACCAGCACCGAAAGAGATGTTTCGATATCCTCGGGACTTCTGGTCGCCGCCGCATTGAGAGAAAAGGGTCATCAGGTAGTGCTGCTTGACGTGTTCACGGGCTACGAAAAGGATATTCTTGACGTTGACGAGCTGTTTGCGCAAAACTACAGCTTCACCTCCAGCGCCAAGGTCGGCGAAACGATCTCCGACATCGACGAGATAAAAGAAAACCGCCGCGACAAATCCTGCCGCTTCATCGGCGAAAACGTCATCGACATCTGCTCCTGCGCCGACATCACCTTTTTTGCGCTGCACGGCGGCGAGGGCGAAAACGGCAAGCTGCAGGCGACCTTTGACCTGCTGGGACTTAAGTACACCGGCTCGGGCTATCTCGGCTCGGCGCTGGCGATGAACAAGGGGCTGACCAAAAGCGTGCTGACGCAGCACAAGGTCACGACTCCCCGCGGCGAGATATTCAGATCCGAAGAAGAGACCGCCGGCTGGAAGATCTTTCCCTGCGTGGTAAAGCCCTGCTCGGGCGGCTCCAGCGTGGGCATCACCATCGTTGAGACCCGCGAGGATTTCAGGCAGTCGGTCAAAGAAGCCTTCAGCTACGGCGAGAGCGAGATCGTGGTCGAGCAGTATGTGAAAGGCAGAGAGTTCGCCGTCGGCGTTATCGGCGGCAAGGCGCTGCCTCCTATCGAGATCATTCCGAAAACCGGCTTTTACGATTATAAAACCAAATATCAGGCGGGTGCCGCAGAGGAAAAATGTCCCGCCGACATAACCGCCGAGCAGGACAGGATCATGCGCGAGGCGGCTGAGCAGGCATACAGCGCGCTTCATCTGGAGAGCTACGCGCGCATGGACTTTATTTTGGACAAGGGCAACAACGCCTATTGTCTGGAGGCGAACACCCTGCCCGGCATGACGCCAACCAGCCTGCTGCCGCAGGAGGCGGCGGTCGAGGGCGTCGGCTATGCCGATCTGTGTGAGCTCATCATCAAAGAATCGATGAAAAAATACGAGAAAAAGGGCTGCCTATGAAACCATTTACATTAGCGGAGATTGCCGCGGCGTGCGGCGGCGAGTATGTGGGCGACGCGGCGCTGAAATCGCAGACCATCACCTCGGTGGAGCGCGACAGCCGCCAGATCAGGGACGGCTCGCTCTTTCTCGCCATCAGGGGCGAGCGCGTTGACGGTCACGATTTTATCGAAAGGTGCTACGAAAACGGAGCGGTCTGCGCCGTTTGTGAAAAAGCGCCCGCAAACGCCCGAAAGCCCTAT
>ONEN01000235.1 GCA_900316815.1 uncultured Eubacteriales bacterium
ACATTGACTCACACTGCGCGGATCACATCGTGCAGCGCTACCGTACAAATCAGGCACTCCCTGACCTCTTTTTCCATCGCCTGCTGCAGCGCCTCCTTATACAGCAGGAGCTGCTTCCGGTAGAGCGCGGCGAGCTTCTCTATATCCCGCACGCGGTCGGTTTTGTAATCGACGATCACCAGCTGACCGTCCTCCTCAAAGGCGAGGTCAACCGCGCCCTGCATGACGATTTCTTCGTCGGTATCGGGGTAGTCGTCCGAGAGCAAAGACGGGCGCAGCTTCACGATGAACCGCTCCTCGCGGTACACACGCGGCGACGCTGTCACACGGTCGAACAGCGGTGAGCCAAGCAGGCGCGTCATGCCCTGCCTGTCTATCAGCTTCGCCTGCGTCTCACTGAGCGCGCCTTGCTCTGTCAGCCGCTCTATTTCGTCGTCCAACGACGCGCGGGCACGCAGGAAGTCGCAGTACTGCAAGAACAGGTGGTGCGCCGTGCCGCGCTCTACCGAGGTGCTGTGCTCCTTGCTGAGGAAGGCGGGCTTGGCGATGATTTTTTCAAAGTAGTCGCCGCTCTCGTCATGTGCCACCTGCGAGGCGCTGACCTTCTGCGGCAGCGCGGCAGCCGCGGCGTTGGGATAGCGGTACGCAAGGTGATATTGCAGCATCGTTGCGTAGTCCGTTTCGGTAACGGGCTTTTCCGCCGTCACGCGCAGCAGCTCCTCGCTTTTGATCGGGGAAGCGAGCTGTTCATGCGTATTGATCAGGCGGAACTCCCACTGCGGATAATCGCCGCGCACCGTGATTTGCTCCGCGCCGCGCAGCATGTCCTTCCGCGAGGAGGGATTGGCAAGCGCACAGAGCGTCATCCAGTCAAGGATACATCCCGATGAGGTCACGGTGTAGGGGTCGATGATGCTGCCGAACATCAGCTGCGACGCCTTGTCCGCGAGGTACTTTTCCGCCTTGGGCACCGCGCCCACGATCATCAGCTTTTCGCGCGCGCGGGTGAGCGCCACATAGAGGACGCGCAGCTCCTCGGCAAGCTCGTTGCGCCCGATTTCGATTTGCACCGCCAGTCTGGGCAGCGTATTGTAGCGGCAGACGCCGGCCTTGCGCTTGATGCCCAGACCCGCGACATTGTCGATCAGGATATCCGCGTTCAAATCCCTTTTATTGAACCGCTTGGCGGTACCCGCCAGAAAGCAGAAGGGATATTCCAGACCCTTTGACTTGTGGATGCTGAGCACGCGCACGCCGTTGAGCGAGCCCGCGTCGCCGCCCGAAGCGGACGGCAGCTCCACGCCGTTGTCGATCAGGCGGTCGATATAGAATACAAAATCCGAGAGCGTCTTGCCGCCGCCCGACTCAAAGCCGCGCGCAAAGTGGCGCAGCAGGTTCAGATTTTTCATCGGCGTGTCGCCGCCGCTGACAGCGCAGGTCACAGCGCCCAGAGAGGTCAGCTCCAGCACCCTGCCGATCAGCTCGTCCACGGTGCTGACGCAGGCGCAGGCGCGCAGCGAGGCAAGCTGACCGCAGAAGGCAGCCGCGCCCGCGCTCGTATGCTGCGCCGCCTCCACTGCGGCAAAGAGCGAGGCATAGCGGTTTTTGGCGCGTATCTGCGCCAGCTCGTCGGGCGTGAAGCCGTAAACGGGGCTGCACAGCACCGAGAGCAGCGGAATGTCCTGTGTGGGATTGTCGATCACGCGCAGGAGGTTGAGCATGAGCTTGACCTCGGGAGAGTCGAAGGCGCTTTCCTTTTCCTCGCTGTAGGCGGGAATACCGTTGTCCCTGAGCGCCTTCACGATGGCGGGCGCGCTGCCCCTGGCGCTGCGCAGCATGACCGCGAAGTCGCCGTAGGTGGGACGGCGCCGCTCCTCTCCGGCTGTCACCAAAAAGTCGGACGCCATGATCTCGCGTATCCGCCGCGCGATATACGCCGCCTCCGGCTCCGCGCCTTCCCTGCCCTCCAACGCGGTTTTATCTATGATCGCCAGCTCCGTTTCACAGCCCGCAGCTTCGGCGTAGGAAAAGCCGACGTTGAGGTATTCCTCGCGGGTGTAATCCATCTGCGCGGTCTCCTTTGTCATCAGCCGTGAAAAGATGAAGTTGACCGTGTCGCACACCTCGGCGCGGCTCCTGAAATTCTTATCGAGAATAATAACGGACGGGAAAACGGGATTGTTCGCGTCATAACGGGCGTAGCTTTCCTTTCTGCCGACGAAAAACTGCGGCTTTGCCTGACGGAAGCCGTAGATGCACTGCTTAACGTCGCCCACCGTAAAGAGGTTCTCCTCGTTTTGCGACATGCAGTTGAAGATGAGGTTCTGCACGTCGTTGACGTCCTGGAGAAGGTGAGCACGTTCTTTTTGCGCTTCAGCGCGTCGAGCTGCTCTATGTAGTGCCGCGTCAGCGCAAAGAGCACGCCCACCAGCTCCTGCAGCTCGCCGAGCTCGGCGCGCGCCTCGTCCTCGGTGCGGCAAAAATACTGCTGCAGGCGCTTTACCGTTTCCTTTACATTGTCGCGGTTGGCGGCAACGGACAGCTTATACGGGTCGTCCTTGTAGCCCCTCGGCGCGCGCAATTGCTTGGCGGAAAAGCTGTGTACCGCAGTCACAATAGCGTCCCAGTTTTCGCCGTACAGCTTTTCCTGCAGGATTTGGAGCCATACCAGATCCTCCTCGATAATCGGAACCAGCTTGTCGCGGAGCTTTTCGTCCGCCTCCTGCAGCAGGCTGATGGAGTTCTCACAGAGGTTGATGCAGTGCGAGACGGCGGGAGAAGCGTATTGAATGATGATTTTGCCCCAGATAGAGGCGGTCACGCTGCGCTCGCCGTAGCTTTGCAGCATGTCGTCCAGCCATTGGCCGGGGAAAGGCTGGGTTTCCAGAAAGCCGTGGATTTTCAGCACGGTCTCGCGCAGATTGCGGTCTCCGCCCTTGCCTGCGAACGCGTCCAGCAGAGCGGTAAAGCCGTCGCTGTCGCTATTGTAGAAATCCTCCATAGCGCTGTCCATGGCGGCGGCCTTGAGCAGCTCCAGCTCGCTCTGGTCGGCAATGCGGTAGTCGGCGGACACGCCGAGCATGTGGAAATAATCGCGCACCAAATCACCGCAGAAGCTGTCTATCGTGCAGATAGAGGCGGAGTAAAGCAGCTTGCTCTGGCGCAGCAGCTGCGCGTTGAACGGGTCGTCACACAGAAGGTCGGAGAGCGACTTGGCGATGCGCTGCTTCATCTCCGCCGCCGCGTCGCGCGTAAAGGTCACCACAAGCAGCCTGTCGGCGTCGATGGGATGATCGGCGTCGGTGATCAGGCGGATGACGCGCTCCACCAGCACGGCGGTTTTACCCGAGCCTGCCGCCGCCGAAACGAGCACCGAGCCGCCCCGGGCGTTGATGGCGTTCAGCTGTTGTTCTGTCCATTCTCTTGACACGGCGCGTCACCTCCCTTCTGTTCTTCTTCCAGCTTCTGAAAAACCTCGTCGTTCTTCATGCCGTACACCCTGACGGGGTCGCTCCTGCGGTAGACGCACACGCTGTCGTAGGGACAGTATTCGCAGGCGTCCGTCCCTCCCTTGAGGGGCGCCGCCGCGACGTCGCCGCCGTACAGGCGCTCGCCCATCTGCGCCACCGTATCGTTGAGCTTTTGAAATATCTGTCCGAAACGCGCCAGCGTGGCAAGGCTGTCGGACGCCGCGCTGCTGCCGTTTTTGATTTTGAC
>ONEN01000233.1 GCA_900316815.1 uncultured Eubacteriales bacterium
ATAGCAAAATCAACGGTTTCAAACACAATCGGCAACCCATAATCGCCATTGTAGATGGTAATGGTGCCGTTTTCGTCAATCGTCATCGCCGTACACCTCACCGGTAATGATTTTGAACTCTTCGGCAGTTATCCAGTTCTTGACAACGGCGTTGCGGACTCTCTCGATGCTCCACAGACCGCTGTCGTAATAGCCCTTTACCTTCTTGAAGTGCTTACTCATTCAAGCTCCACCTCCGTCATCATGGCGATATACTCCAGGTCTGCCTGAGCCTTTTGGTTTGCTTCGTCCATCCGCTTGATGTACTCGTCCTTAGTGTACTGAACCATGTGATACTCCCAGCCGTCAGCGGTTTCCGCAATGTCGGTATTCACCCATACCGAATACTCGTCAACGACTTTTTCCTCGGGCTTTACCCCGCTTTGAACAAATCCATAATCTTTCATACGCGTTCTCCTTCCCGTTAAGCTGTCGCCGTCGGCACATAAAACAGCCTGCCGCCGAAGCCTTCGTTTCTTGTTCCGACATACTGACCGAAGCTCCAATGAGCGCAGCCGCAGCCGAGCCCCTCATAGCTTCGTCCGCCGTAGCAGGCAGTCCTTTTACCGTTCAGATCCTGTGAACCGTAAAACGTATCGCCGACAGGTGCCGCGCTGTTTCCGTTTCCCTCCGTCGGAATAAAGAGCCAGTCAAAATCCTCAGAACTGTAGCCAAAAGAGGAAATGTATTTATTGAAGCCCAGATTGGCTTGAATATTATTCGGCAGAAGGAATCCTGCGGCATGATAGTTGCCGGTGTGCCGGTTATCACTAAAATCAAAGTCGCCGGCAATATACACCTGACCGCCATACATGGAACCGTTGCCCCACACGTTAATTCCGTTTACGTGCTCGCACAAGCTGCCCCAAGGGTTTTCCAGCCCGCGGTAACATACGGAACGCTTTCCGCCCTCCGAGTATGCAGTGCCGCCGATGACGGCATAGGTCACCGACGCTTCCCCCGTACCGTTGCCGAAAGACGCGGCCGCACCGGTAATTGCGGAGCGGTTCAGACTGACAACACCCTTGCCGATCACGGATTGCAGCTCAAATCTGCCTGTTTCGATCAGCATCAGCAGCTGATTTGCCGCGATCGCCTGAACCGTATCGATATGCCAGCCTGCGCCGCGGGCGTTTGCCATTACTTCAAGATTGTTGCGGGAGCCGAAGCCGGTCAATTTGCCGCTTATCGGCTTGACATTCGCGACGGAGCAGAGCTTCATGCCTTCCGAATAGCTCAGCGTGTCGGTATTTTCATCAATGATCCTTTCAAGAGACGGAGCGTACGCGCTGCCTTCATACGCCGAAAAGAGCACATATTCCACCTCGTTGCCGTTTGAGTCGTGAAAAACAGGATGGAGCCTGAACCCCGGGCGCGGCGTCGCGGTGATGTAGTAATTTGCCTTGCGGATATTGTAGCCTAGCCCCGTATCGGCTCTTTCAAGCTTGAGCGGCACCGTCTTGTAATAGAATTTAGGCTGATAGACCATGACCTGACCGTTGCTTCCGTCCTCGGTGTAACCCGCGTCGCCGTAAAAGGCGTTGATCGTGCCGTCGTCGGCGACGTTGCACTTTCTTCTGTTTTTGTACATCGGGAACGCGTCGGTATCGAAGTCGCTGCCCGCCGTCTTGCCGACAGCCGCGCCGAGGCGGGTAAATCGATTGTTCTCAAAATCAGCCTGCAAGCCGGGGATATCGTCGGAGGTGTAGCCGATATAGGCTTTTACATCTTCAACAGCACTTGAAATCTGCGAGCCGTAATCATACACAGCCTTTGTGGTCGGATAATACTGTTCGCTCGTTTCATTGCCTGCAATTGCGTTTTTCTTATTGGAAAAGCTTTCCTTGAGCACAAGGCGGGACTCAACGTTCGAAATATCATCGTTCACAAGGGCAAGGATCTCTACGCCGAGGTCATAGACCGCCTTTGCGGAGGGGTACTCCGTATCGGTGGAATTACTGTCAATACCCGCTTCTGAGGACAGCTTGTTTGACAAATTCTCGTAATTTGCTGCGACATAGTCGACAAGCGCTTTTATCGTTGGATAAAATTGATTGCTAGTTTCGTATCCTGTTATTGTAGTTTTCTTATTTGAAAGGTTTTCCTTGCGCCCAAGGTCGTCTGTTACTTCATAGAGAATATCCGCGCCGAAGTCAAACACAGCCTTCGCGGTAGGATACTCGGTATCAGTAGAATCCTCGTCAATGCCCGCTTCTGAGGTCAACTTGTTGGATGCGCTTTCCTTGCCGTTGATCAGCGTCTGCACCGCCGCCGCGAGATTCGCCCATGAAACGGTGTTGTCGCCGCTGCCGAGGTAATTCGC
>ONEN01000230.1 GCA_900316815.1 uncultured Eubacteriales bacterium
AGACGGCGCCGCCCAGCGCAAGGATGAGCGCGGCGACGGCGGCGGCAAAGAGCAGGAAGAGACCGAAACAGATCATGGCGGGATCTCCTTACAGATGTTCTTTGACGTCTATTTTACCACGCCGCGGGGAGAAAGGGAAGAGGGATCGGGGGGGCAGCCCTGTCATGGCGAGCCAGTGACACGGTCGCCGGTTCGCCATGACAGATGCGGGGGCCGGGCGCGGTTCCTAGGCGCTCAGCTGCTTGCCGATCTGGTCCGCGCCGGTGGCGGCGAGGCCCGAGAGCGCCCCGACGGCCAGCGCGTCGAGGATGTTGTCCGCCGGGAAACCCGGCATCCGGTACAGCCCCGCGAGGCCCAGCAGCGCCCCGCCCAGCCCGCAGAGCAGCGGGATCCATTTGTCCTCCAGCGGCGAGAGCTTCACGCCCAGGCCGAGCAGATAGCAGAGAACGGTGATGCCGGTCACGCCGGCAGCCGCGGTGATTTCCATACGAGCTCCTTTCAGACGAGCGGCTTGCCGCAATACTGGCAGACCAGTGCCTCGCCGACCGTGATCGACCAGGTTTCGGTGAGGGTGGTGGCGTAGGAATGTACAAAGACATTCGCCTTTGCATTCTTGTACTGCGCCGCATCCATGGAGGCGGTCACCTAGCCCTTGCCAAACAGATTCTTGATCCGAATGGTGGCGGTGTTCCACGAGAGGTTTTCGCCGAAGTTGGAAACATACGGCGCGGATTCCGTGACAAAGCGCTTGAAATCCTCTGTTGTGTTGTACTCCGCGGTGGTGCCGGTCACCAGATATTTGCGCGGTGTGACGCCGTCGCGGAACATGTAGTTATAAACGATCTCGTATTTGCGCGCGAAGTCGGTATAATAATTCAGCGGACGAAGCACCTTGAGACCCTTGACGGTCTCGCTGTCCTCAAACAGCTCCGCCGCGGTCTTGGTGACGGTGCGGATCCAAACGTTTTGGGTTTCAGAAGCGGAGGACGGGTCGTTCGGGTCAAGATGAACCTCTTCTGGCGGAACGCTCGTGTCTATTGTCGCATCGCCGTCGAGCTTGCGGGTAGCCTCGTAGGTGTTGTTGAGTACGCTGCCGTAGCCGGGACGCGCACCGAGCGTGATGACAAGCTGTGTGCCGGGGTCGTCGGTCTCGGAAACGTGAATTTCGACCAGCGTGTGTGCCGTATCGTCGGAGCCGGTGTCCGACCATTCTTTGGTGACCGGAGTTTCGTTGTTGTAGGTCGCCTTTACGCTCATCATATCGGGATAGCCGATAGAGCTGTCCTTTTTGTCATGGGTGATGACAAGATCGCCGTCCGCCTTGGGCACATAGAGCGCATAATAACTCTTCGGTGAGGTGTTGGGAACAGGAATATTGTTCACCTGATCGTCTCCCAGACCTGCCTTGCCGTCCAGCGTGATGTCACCCGGCGCGGCGGAGGGCTGGTCGTACCAACCGATGAATTTGTAATCGTTACTACCATTTACTTGTTTGACCGAGAAGGTGACCGCGACATTCCTAATGATGTTGATGCCCGTGATGCCGGTGGTATCATCGTAGGTCGGCGTGCCCATTCCGGTAGTACCCACAAAACTAAGCGTTATGTTGGGACCCTGATTTGCCGTCACGTCTTTCCACGTTCCGGTCAAAAGATCATAATACTTGCCTTGGATATAAACATCTACCGTTGGGGGATCTCCGGTATAGAACGCGACCTTCTGTCCCTCGCTGCCGAGCTTCATGGCGCCGCTAACGTTGTAGGTGGTTACCCCATAATTACCAGCCAAATTACGCCAATATCCCCAACTCGTATTGTACGCAAGCTGTTCGCCCGGACCGCCGGAGTTGTAGACGCTGAATTTTTCACGGTTATTCCTATCTGTGATACTACTGTTGTTGTCCTTTTTCGCGTTCGCAATATTGCCCGAAACCTGATATTGCACATTGGCGCCCTGCGGCAGCACCAGCTTGACAGAGGACGGCGTATCCGCTGACGACGCTTTTTTGATGGTCACGGTCAACTTGCCGTTGCCCTCCACCACACTGATGATGCTGTCGTCGGTATAGGTCTCGTCAAATACCTTGCGGATAAACGTACTGATCTCAGAGTTGTTGTCGCTGCCGTACACCGTGCCGCTATAGCCGGTGAATTGCAGGTCAAAGGTGATGTTGTAATCTGTGCTGTGGTTCTCGATCGTCAGGTAATACATCGGCTCCCACACGGCATACAGAATATCGTTTTCATTGTCGGTGGTATCCACGCCGATGACCGCGTCGGCGGCAAAATCGGGGACAGGATTGTCGGGCGTTGTGCTCCAGCCGATCAGCAGGAAACCCTGCTCATTGAGGAAGTTCTTGTAATAATCCTCCACATCAAATGAACAGTCCGCAAACATTTGCAAATTGTTTATCGCCGCATCATACTCGGATTTGCCGAGCGTTACGGTAACCGGCTGCAAAAGAATCTGCGCGGAAGAACCGGCTTTTTCGGATTT
>ONEN01000229.1 GCA_900316815.1 uncultured Eubacteriales bacterium
GTGCCGCTTGTGGTGCTGGTCGCGGTTATGCTGATCGACTGGATCACCGGCTTGGCAGGCGCATCCGCGACCGGCAAGCTCAACAGCCGCGTCGGCGTGGTGGGCATTGTCAAAAAAGTCTGCTATCTGGCGCTGGTCGCGGTCGGCATGGTGGTCGATTATCTGATAAGCTCGGCGCTGGTGTCCATCGGCATCAGCCTGCAGATCAATTATTGTTTTGGTATGATTATTACCGTCTGGCTGATTATCAATGAATTGATCTCGATTTTGGAAAATCTCGGCGAGATGGGCGTGCCGCTGCCGTCGTTTCTCACGAGCATGATCAAGACTTTAAAGGGCAAGGTCGAGGAACAGGGCGGCAGGCATTATCACAAGGAGGACGAAAAATGAACGCAAGAGCAAAAATGTTAGAAACTACCGACAAGCAAAAAGAAAAGATCTAAGATATCCGCGAAATGTTTTCTGATGTATATAATTCAATTGAAGCGATTTGTGTTCCCAGTCGTGAAACATCGCTTGCGATGACGAAGCTGGAAGAAGCACAGTTTTGGGCAATTAAAGGAATTACCAGAGAACAGGAGGACAACAAAAATGACAAATGATATCTACAACGAGTGTGTAAAAGCGCTGGCGTATGGCTACACAGCAGCGACTGTCGCCGCCACAATGGAAGTTTCTGAGGAAGAAGTAAAAAGTATTGCCGACGAAGAAGTCGCCGCAAAACGCGAGGAATTGAAAGGCAAGGGATATATCAGATGACGCCTAACTGTATTGATGTGTCCACATGGCAGCGCGGCGTTGACTGGAACCGCGTCAAGGCGGCAGGAATCCGCGCGGTTATCATTCGCGCCGGTTTTGGCACGACGAAAGACAACATGTTCGAGGAGCACTACGCCAGAGCACGCGCGGCAGGCTTGGCGATCGGCGCGTACTGGTACAGCTACGCCTACAGCACGGAGCAAGCAGAGCAGGAGGCGAGAGCCTGTCTTGCGGTCATTTCGGGCAAAGCGTTTGAAATCCCTGTCTACTACGACATGGAAGAAGACGGTCAAATGGCGCTGGGCAGAAAGGTGATGACCGAGATGGCGTGTTGCTTTATCGACACGGTGCAGGCAGCAGGACGGCGCGGCGGCATGTATTCGTCGCCGAGCTGGTTTTCAGATTTTATTGACTATGACCTCATGCGCAGCCGCGGCTATTCGATTTGGCTGGCGCACTGGGCGAGCCGCCCTGCGTTGGAGTCGGACATTTGGCAGTATGGCGAGGACGGCGACGTTCCCGGCGTCCCGGGCAACTGCGACGTTGATATAATAATCAACGACGCAGTGATCGACAGCGGCGACGAACCGACTCCCGAACCGGAGCCGGATCCAGAGCCGAAACCGACTCCCGAACCCGAGCCGGATTCAGACGCGCCCGCGCTTCCTCCGGACGCGCCGACAGTGGAAGCAGTGCAGACATGGCTGAACGACAACTACAACGCCGGTCTTGCGGTCGATGGTATTTACGGCAGGTTGACCAAGGCGGCGCTGGTCAAGGCGCTGCAAACGGAGTTAAACCGGCAGTGTGACGCCGGTCTTGTGGTGGACGGGATATTCGGACCGTGTACCAAGGCGGCGATCTTCAACGTCGGCGCAGGCAGACAGGGCAACATCACGCGGACGCTGCAAGGCTTGTTGATTTGCAACGGCTTCAACCCCGGCGGCTTCACGGGCTTTTTCGGCGCAGGCACCGAGGCGGCGGTGCGTGAGTTTCAATATCGCGCCGGGCTCGACGTTGACGGCGTGGCAGGCAAGGCGACGTTTGCGGCGTTGTGCACTTAAAAAAACGGCAAGCAAAGAATAAACAAAACGCCCCTCCGGTTTGTGCACGAGCCGAAGGGGCGTTTTTTTATTTATGCGATTTTGTAGGCGATGATCGGGAAGCAGCCGTCCTCGTCCTCGTCTCCGTAGACTGGGTATAATCTCAAGCCGTCGTCAATGTCAAAACACTCGCCGTTCCAACTGCTCATGTCGTAGGTGCGCAGCCAATCCGCAAGCGCTTCCATGTTCTCAAATGTGGGGTTATCTATTGCCGCCGCTCTTAATTCTTCGTAATCATATCTGGTCATTTTTGGTTCCTCCAGTCCTTATATTTTCCGCTTTTGACTCTGCCGTCTGTGTTGGGTGTGTCTTCTTCTATCACCCAGTCGCGCCCCATTTTAACGGCGGGGAGCTTGCCGCGAATTGCCTTTTGCCGGGCTGACGCCGGATTGATACCGACACGCTCAGCCCATTGTTTTAGTGGAATCAATGACATATAATCACCCCTCCAAAATAATTAACCAACTGCGATTTGTTCGTTTTCAAAAATAATATAAACAAATCCGGATTGAATTTTTGTTTCAATACCTTTAGAATTTAATATTGCGGCAAGTCTTTCGTTGTATTCGCCTTCTCTAAGTAGAAATAAATCGACATAATCTACTTTTTCGCTGTATTCCGCTTCCATCGTTTTTGTTAATTCTTCGCCGGCTTGCTGTGCAAACGCTAAAAT
>ONEN01000228.1 GCA_900316815.1 uncultured Eubacteriales bacterium
AATTCATCGTAAAAAAAGCACGAAAGGATACGAGCTGCCATATTGCATACGGTTTGGAAATGCTGCTCGCACTATTATTCTTTACAGTCGTGTTCATCACTTTGTCGTTATGACAAGCCCCATAGCAATTCCAAAAACAATCAGAGCCTGTTTGGTACTCCCGCGTGTGTAAAGGAGTGCTGAACAGGCTCTTAAAAATTGACATTGATTACTTCCGCACCTGGTTGCGTCCGTTCTCCTTTGCCTGATACAGCTTCTCATCAGCGGCTTTCACGTTGTCTTCCACATTGAGCGTCGGAGAAATCGTATGTACGCCGAAACTCATCGTGACACGAAGTTCCAAATCTTCAAAAAGGCAGACGGAATCCTCAATAGTCTTGCGGAGCTTTTCCGCCAGAGTGACAGCCGTTTCCAGATCCGTATTGGGCAGCAGGAAAATAAATTCCTCTCCGCCCCAGCGGAAGACGCCATCGTCCACCCGGATATTGCTGTGAAACACATTCGCGACGTGCCTGAGCACCGCGTCACCCGCGTTATGTCCATAAGTGTCGTTGAATTTTTTGAAAAAGTCGATATCGCACATAATCACGCAATGTTTATGATACTCGTTGGAACTGATATAGGTTTCATAAAAATCATAAAAACCTCTGCGATTTTTGAGACCTGTCAACTGGTCTTCCACCGCGGAATTATAAAGCAACTGTGATTCAAGGATTTTTCCCAGCATGACGGCGGGAAGCATCAGGCTCTTGACGTCGGTTTGTTTGAATTTGCCGTGACGCTTGTTAATAGCCTGATAGGCACCAATGACTTGGTTTTTGGAATTGGTGACAGGCATCACAAGAATAGATTTGGTCTTATAACCTGTTTGTTTATCCACTTCCGCGTTGAATCGGCTGTCCTTATAAGGCTTATTGACAATCAGCACTTCATTGTGATCTATGGCGTATCCCACCAGACCGGAGCCTTTCGGAATCACGATTTTTTCCACATTGTGTGCTTCCATTGTCCAGAGCGTATCGTTTTTTTCATCGACACACCAGAAGCTGCACCGATCGGAATTAATGAGCTTTCTGCCTAAATCGTTCAGAATGGCAAGCGTTTGCGAATACCGTTTTTCTTGGTAGAGCGCTGTCATCTGCTCGTCAATCGCGCGAAGCGCCGCTTTTGCTTTGCTGTTGAGCATAAGTATTACCGTCCTTTTTGTATTTTAATCCGCCAGAAGGTTCATGTACGTTTCCGATGAGGGAAGCGTACCGTCTACCGACAGTATGTGCCCGATGTAAAAGTTTTCTTTCAGCACCACAGAACAGCCGCTGAAAAATTCGCCCTTCCGTCCATGCGCGTAAAGCGAACCGTTCCACCTGAACCGGGAAGCAATGCTCTCCGCGAGCAGATCTCCCTTCTCGCGTGGGAAATCGGTTTCTGTTACTGTCAACTCATTGTCGCGCAGCCTGACCACCGCATAATATTCGCGTCCGTCCAAGAATGTGCAAAGTACCTGCCCGTCGCGGCAGGCGTCGCTATACATAAAATCCAACTCCCGTCCGCGCCAGAGAAATGCCTCCGCAAGCGTATCCGTATATTCGCCGCGCAACTGCTTGAATTTCTCCAATGAGCAGATTTTCCAATGTAAGACTGATTTTCGCCAGGAAACCTGCCACTCGGTGCGGCTCAGTTCCGCCACACGGCAAAAGCCGACCGATTCGTACAAATGCCATGCCTCGGTTTCCGCCGTCAGGTAGAGCATGGCAATGTTCTCACTGCGTGCTTCCTCTATCAACTGCCGCAGCAACATGGAGGCATAGCCTTTTTTGCGGTGAGACGGCAAAGTTGCCACACCGTACACATACCATACCGGATGAGTTGCGCGGCTGCCGTCCTGAAAAAGACCGTCAAAGAAATGCAGCGCGGCATATACTTCGCCGCTATCGTCTGTCACAGCAATCGCCTTTTCCGGCTCAAAATGCCGCTCAAAGAAGAATGCGCAAAAATCCTCATCGTGATCAAAGCATGTATTCCATAAATGCATCAACTGGAATTTCATGCTTTCCCGCGGATGAATGACCGTTATCATGACGACACCCTTTTTCCGCGAAAACGGCGCGGCATGAATATTCTTTCGCTTTTTCTGTTGTGCGCGCTTTTGTGGGGCCTGTCGTATCAGATTTTCGCTTCCACGCTGTACAGCAGCTATAACAACAGGCTGCGCAGCGTGATCACCTACGTGGAAAACAACGCCGACGCCGACGACCTGGCCCGGTGCCTGCGCACGGGCGAGCGATCGGAAAAATACGAGGCGCTGCAGCGCTTCCTGAACGGCCTCGTGGATGATATGGAGCTCGAGTATTGATATATCATCGTGCCCACGGAGGAGCTGATGATCAACGCCTGCTCGGCGACCAGCGCGGCGGAGGCCGAGAAGGAGAACATCCGCCTGGCGGAGCAGGCCGAGCTTGCGCGGGCCAGGACCGATCGCCTGACCTATTCGCGCGTCCGCGCCCTGACCGGCAACATCCTGTGCATGTACGCGGTGGAC
>ONEN01000226.1 GCA_900316815.1 uncultured Eubacteriales bacterium
CTGTCATAAACAAGGAACAGCAGAGCAGCGGGGGAGACTATGTGGGTAAAAATGAAAAGTCTTTGGCACCTGTGGGTGCATCGTTTCTATAAATTGATTGGCGTAACGCGCTACAAATTCACCCGTTACGGCGTCAAGGCATATAACAAAAAGCAGGTCGCGGCGCCTTCAAAGGAGAACAGCAGGGAGATCGAGGTCGATCCCGCCGAGGTGAAGCTTGGCTTTGACGGACTCAATAACCGCTATACGCTCGCGGGGGTCCCGATTGTAAAGTCTCCGCATTTTGAGCTGGAGAAGCTGCTGGAGGCGGGACAGCCGACGGAGAGCTGCGACTATGTAAAGCGGGAGCGCACAGGCTCGCTCGACGGCAGACCGTGTCTGTTTGTCAGCGGAGAGTCGCGCCGCGCCGCGTTTGAAAGGTCAAAGAAGCAGCTGCTCGACGGCAAGTACACACCGCCGTGTGTTTTCCAAATCGGCAGCGATATTTACGCCATCGACGGCAAGCACCGCCTGGCAGCGGCGGCGCTGCTTAAGAAGAAAATCCGCTGTCTTTGCGTGAAACCCGAATTTATCCTCAACGACAGCTATCACAAGGGTCTTTGCGATAAAATGCGTAAACGCGCAGGAGATTACAGCAAGAATCTCGAGTTGATGGAGCGGCTGAGCAAGGCGCCAAGATAACGGGACTATTTGAATAACAGGAGAAACCTATGCTGATTTTCACACTCCCTTCGTGGTATAAAACCGCGAAGAATCCTGAAAGCTGTATATTTATTTACGAGCAGATGAAAGCGCTGCAAAAGCTGGGACATAAAATCGTCGTGCTCAGCGTGCAGCCGCGCTCTGTGGCGCGCCGTGTGTCCGATGAAATTGTGGACGACAACGGAATCGCCACCTACTATACCTATGTTCCCGCTCTGGCGCCCTCCAAGCTGCGCGGCGTGTTTGTCGCGGAATTTCGCAAGGCGCTCCGCTCGCTCTACGCCAAAGCGGT
The DNA here is from genome assembly GCA_900316815.1 of uncultured Eubacteriales bacterium. Taxonomy (GTDB): domain Bacteria; phylum Bacillota; class Clostridia; order Oscillospirales; family Acutalibacteraceae; genus Ruminococcoides. The sequence goes on from ONEN01000226.1 coordinate 995, forward strand.
GAAGGAGCACGGCAAGCCCGATATGCTCTACGCGCATTTTACCTTTGCGGCGGGCTATGCGGCGCTGTCCCTTTCCAAGGAAACAGGGGTTCCGCTGGTGATTCAGGAGCATTACAGCGGATTGATGTCGAAGCAGATTGACTCCGCGCTGAAAAAATACATCACCGAGGCTGTCCGGAAGGCTGACGGATTCATCTGCGTGTCCGACGGTCTGCGGAAGGCCATTACGGAAAAAACCGGCGTTGACGGCAATATGACGGTCATTTCCAATATGATTCACCCGTCCTTCCGCTACGCACCGAGAGCGCCGCATGAGGGCTTTGTATTTTTCTCATGCGGAAATTTGATTCCGCGCAAGCGGTTTGATTTGCTGATTGAGGCGTTTGCCGAGGCGTTCGCTGCCGACAAGAGCATGAAGCTGCGTATCGGCGGCTCAGGCGAACAGGCGGAACCGCTCAAGGCGCTCGCGCGTGAGCGCGGCGTTGCGGATCAGGTTGCCTTTTTGGGGCACCTCACCAGAGAGCAAACGCTGGCAGAGTATCAAAACTGCGACGCGTTTGCACTGCCGAGCCGCGCCGAAACCTACGGTTTGGTATACAGAGAGGCGATGGCGGTCGGCAGACCCGTCATATCTACGCGCCACGGCGGCTTCTCCGGTGATTGGGACGACGCCTTCGGCATCCTGACAGACGTGGATGACAAGGCGCAGCTTGTGGAAGCCATGCGCCGCATGGTAAAGCGGTATGACGACTACCGCTTGGAGACCATCTCGGAAAAATGTCTCTTGAGCTGTTCCGAGGAGAATGTCGCCGATCAGATCAGTCGGTATTTGTCCGACAGAATAAAAGGATAAAGGGTGAGTTTTTGAGTAAGACCAGATCTCAAAAAGCAGTATTGAACACGGGCTTTGAGCTGTTGCTGGAATCCTTGCGGAGTTGTTCTCTAAGTTCACGGATGATTTCGTTCTGCATCTCAATAATACGCTTTAATTCTTCCACTTCTTTACGCAGTTCTTCTATAATCTGATCTCTTTCATCCGGCATAAGCTCACCTCCTCAGAATTGTCTGCTTACATTATAGCATAAATTTCGAAAAAATGCAAATATACGGTTTTGTATATGGCTTTGTCAAGCGGGTGCCCGTATCATACGGATATCGGCTGTCATGAGGCCGGAGGAAAGCGGGTGGACACGAAAATGTATGAAGATTTCGCGGCGGCATATCCCCGGATCCGCCATGAATTTGAAGAAGCGGAATTTGATCCTGCCAGCGGTCTTGCGCCCGAAGCGCTGAAAGAGAAGATCGCGCGGTGGATGGAGGCGCACGACGCCCTGCCCGTGCCGCTGATTTTTTCCGGTGCGCGCAGGATCCTGCTTGAAAACTGCCAGATCGCCGTCAATCCCCTGACGCCGTTCGCGGGCAAGATCTGCCACGGCGTGAATTATGCGCCGGATCACGCGGGAAGCGGCCTGCTGGAACAGCTGTTTGACGGCTTTTACCGGCGCCGACTGGAGGAAGACGCGCCTGAGGCATGGAAGGAGCGGAACGACTTCTGGGCCTG
>ONEN01000225.1 GCA_900316815.1 uncultured Eubacteriales bacterium
ACTGTTTCGGAGATGTTCCGGATCATGGCGAAGATGGATGGGGAAAAGTTCGCAGGGGAGGTGCCCACCTGCCCTGCGACACTCTGCACCTGATCATTCACGGACTGGAAGAGATCTGTCAGGTTTCCGAGCGTACCTTCAACCAGGATCCCTTGCAGCCATTCCGCGATTTTGTCAATTGCAGGCTTGATAATATTTTCCCAAATCGGTTTCAGCAACTCAAACGCCGTGTCTATAATCGGTTTCAGCATGTTGATGATATGACCAATCAGACTGATGATCGTCGGCAAAATCTTTTCAATAAACACCGTAGCGACAGGCAAAATAACGTTTGTGAAAAGATAGTCTGTTAGGGTGAGTAATGAGTCGATCAACGGCTCCAACGTTTCAAACAAAAATTCTATACTGTTTACAAGAGGTTCTAAATTGAGTTTATCCAACCATTCTGAGAATTTTTTGCAGAGCTCGTCGATTTTTTGTTTGACTTTTTCATAAATAGGTTTGATGTATTTGTTAAAAAATGTTACAAACGGTTCAAGGATTTTTCCGATTTTTTCCTTTAGCTTATTGAGCTTGCTGTCCGCGTCGCCGGTGTCAAGCTCCACTTTACCGCCATAGACGTCACCAAGACCCTTAGCTTCGCCGCTGTTTTTGCTGCCGCTGCTGTCTCCGCCACTGTCGACTGTGGATTTAGTAAGCAGGTTTAGCTTGTCAAAGCCCGCTATCCCGCGTTTGACCTCGGCGTTAGTTTTCGTTACAGCCTGCGTCAGCGCGTTTTGATTGTCCACGCTCTCGGCGATTGAAGCAGCTGTCTGAGCAGTGTTGGCGGCAGTCTGCGATGTATCCTCGCCGCCCCATCCGAACAGCTCGCCTAACGACTGGCTTGCCGCCTTTGCCCACTGTGCAAGTGTGGATATCCATGCCGTCAGCCGTTTGATCACCACGACCGCGCCCTGCAATATGGGCTTGCCGACCGCCGCAAGGAGTTGGTTCCAGCTCTCTTTCAGATTGCCGAGAACGTTCTCCCAGCCGTTGGATTCACGTGCAGCCTGTCCCATCGCGCCGGAAAGCTGATTGGCGTCCTTGACCATTTGCAGCAGCGTCAGCTGCTTTTGCGCTTCGGACAAATCCTTGAACGACTTGCCGTAGAGCCGGTTTGCCGCCGCGTTGCGCGTGGTCTCGGTGCAGGACAAGCCGAGCGCCGCGTCGTTGGCGTAATTGCCCTTTAAAAAGGATTTCAGGCTCTCGGCGGTGTCCTCGAGCGAGCGGTCATAATATGCCGCGCTGTCCGCCGTGACCTGCAGCGCCTCCTGCATCATGCCGAGCGCGGCGGCGGAATCCATGCCGGAGGTTTTGGCAAAGGCAAAAATATCGGTGCCGACGCCCTGCAGGCGTGTTTTCAACACACCGCTCCGGTCGGCGACGGCTTGCATTGCCGCCTCCGCCTTGGCTTGCAAATCGCCGAAGGTCTGCGCAAGCTGCGCGTTGCTCGCCTGCACCTTGGCGGCGCTCTCGACACTGTCCTTGCCGAACTTGATGACCGCCGCCACCGTGAACGCCTTGGCGATCGCCGCGCCGACCTTTTTGAACGACGCCGCCATGTTCGTGCTCGCTGTGTCGGCTCGTTTTTCTGCGGAACTGAGCGAACGCTTGTAGTCGGTGTCGTTTAGCACCATCTTTAGCGCTATTTGTCCCACAACCTGTTCATTCGGCAAGCAAATCCCTCCTTTTCTGCAAAAATAAAAGCCGCTCTCGGTGAACGGCTCATGTTTTATTTAGAGGTGCCCTTTAGATAATGAGGACGCAAACGCCGCCTCCAGCTCGCGCAAAAAGGCGTCGCGTTCCTCAGTTGTTCGGTTGACGGACGTATGTTTTGCGCGCCACTGACTGCGGATGCGCTGCTGTGCGGAGGTGAAGCCCTCGAGCACCTTTGGGTCGTCCTCCAAGCGGATCTGCACCGTCCGCGCAAGCGGCGTGTCCTCTCCCAAGCCGGAGAGCAGCGCGCAAAACTCGTCCCATGTCATTTTGCGGAATTCCGCCGAATAAAGGCTGACCCCGTACTCCTTTTTGAACGACGATACGATCAGGTCAAAATCGTCGGTCAGGTCGTAGCCGGGGTCGCCTCTTCCCCCTGTTCATCCTCTTCAAAGTGGTTGGCGGCTACCATCGCCGTCTGCATGATGGTCTGCACATAATCGGAAATCGTCAGCTTCAGGCTTCTGAGCAACGCTGCCGCTTCTTCGTCAAATAAAAGCCCCTCCAGCCGCTTGATGTTCTCCGTCGTCATGTGCTTTGCCGATTCCTCCATGATCGCCATGACCTTGAGCATGGAAGCGGCGTCGTTGTTGACAGGGATAACCGTGCCCTTGATTTGAATACAGGGCTTTTCTTCAAAGCTTAGCTTGTCGGTGATATCAATGATTTTTGACATACAAACTCCTTTACGCCGCCGGTGTAAAGACCGGCTTGCCGTTCGACATGATGTCGAATTCCAGCGGGGCGACGTTTGTCGCGGCTCCGGCGCCGATATTCTTCACATTGATAACGGCGTTTTTCAGCAGCAG
>ONEN01000224.1 GCA_900316815.1 uncultured Eubacteriales bacterium
TTATATGTATTATCTTCCGCTCAGCCGACGGAGCGGTGAATTTTCGGTTGCAATCGAGCGGCAACCGTACTATATAGATAGTATACTGCTGTTCTGTCCTTTTGTCTATATGTATTCTTTGTTTTGCCTTCACGGATGGATAACTTCGGTTGTGATTTTGTACAGCTCAGAGAAAAATGAGATACTTGCAATAGAAATACAAACACATGTTGATAGTAATTATTGTATTTCACCTGATATCATGCTATAATAATGTTATTCCAAAAATATTAAACCGAAAGGATGATGATGATGAAAAAGAAGATAGCTGCGCGGTTGCTTTCGCTGACGCTGGCGCTGCTGCTGATGACGGCGGGCGTGGTTACCGCCGGCGCGGCAGGCACGGTGCAGACGCAGGTCAACCTGAAGGTGACGGCTCCGTCCGACGGCATGACAAGCGAAACCGCTCCCGAGGTAACGGCGTCGGACAACGACTGTTCGCTGGAATGGGCAGGCTGGTCAACCGCCGAGGGCTATGAGCCGGAGGGCACCATAACCTTTGCGGAGGGACAGACCTATTATTTCCTCGCCAAAATCAAGGCGGCGGACGGCTATGATTTCTATTACAATACCGAGGCGGAGGTCGCCTTTACGGGCGAGGGCAAGGTGGAGAAAACCGTCAGCGTTGTCAACGACGACCAAACCGGCTATTCCTCCATTACCTATCTGATTTCCGTTGTGGCGCGGGAGGCGCGCTTCAAGGGCATGATCAACGACGTTGTGCTCAACGTGACGCCGCCCATGCAGGGGCAGAGCTCTGCGGCTGCGCCCAAGGTAACGGTTCCCGAGAATATGGGCTTTTCCGTCAGCGCGGCGGAATGGTGCGATGAAAGCGGGAACGCGCTGCAGGCGCCGGTGCAGTTCGCGGGCGGCAGTAAATACTATGTGCATGTGGGACTGACGGCGGATGACGGCTGCTGGTGGAACCGGCTCGGAACGCTGCAGCTCACCGTCAACGGCGGAACGCTGAAGGGCAACTTCAACGCTGTCAACTCGACAGAGGGCTGTTGGGCGGACGCAGTGCTGGAGGTCGTCGCCGAAAGCGCGCCTGAAAATGTGGTTCCCTATGTGCAGCTCGGCTTCAACGCGCCCGCGTCGGGCACCGAGGTCACCTTTGACCATGAGTCGTACAAAATAAAAGCCACTCCCGCCGCGGATACCTTTATCACCCTGCCCGGGAACGTTGACTACACCTACTCGGGCTACTGGTCGGCGCTGTGGTGTGACAGCACGGGCGAGGACACCGTTCAGGACGACTTCACTGTTTACGGTGGCATGACGTATTACATCGAGGTGCTGCTCAAGGCGACGAACGGCAAGCACTTTGACTTGCGGTACACCGCTGTTTCGGTGGATAACGCCTCCGTGCTATCGACGGAGCTGGAAAGCGGTATGCTCTATATGGTGTTCGCCTTTACCCCCGGAAAGGGCGAGGGCGACCTGAGCGTGCGCTTTGACCCCAACGGCGGCGCAGGAGAGCTCCCGACGATATACCTCCCGGCGGGCAGGAGCTGTCAGCTTCCCGCGTGTAGCTTCACCAAGGCGGAGCGCATTTTTGCGGCGTGGGAGGTAAACGGTGAGAAAAAGAACCCGAACGACACGATCACCGTTACCGCCGATACCGTTGTCAAAGCGATTTGGCGGCATACCAAAATCGTTGACATCGTTAACACCGTTGACACAAGCACCACCGAGGTTGTGGGAACGCTGGTTCTGACTGACAGCCGGACAGGGGAGGAGACTTCCATAGAGGTATCCCGCGGTACAGCGGCGTCCGGCTTCTCCAATCCGCAGAGCGATGACGTCAATGCGCTGATTGAAACCGCCAAGGCAGCCATCAGGACGGAGGCGGCAAAGTACGGGATCGCAGCCGACACCGACAGCCTTGAGCCGGACGTCAGCGTTGTTGACACCACGGACAAGCGCACCCTTGAATTTGAATCGGATATGACCGATGAGAACGGCGATTTATACGCAGCGTTCATCATTAAGGGCGATTTCGGTCATGTGTGGCGCATGACATTCACACTGACTGTTGAAAAAACTGCGTCGTCCGTGCTGATCGGCGACGTGAACAACGACGGTAACATTAATATCTTTGATGTAACCGCCATCCAGCGCCACCTCGCCGAAATGGAGCTCCTCAGCGGCGGCGGACTGAAGGCGGCGGACTGCACCGGCGACGGCAAGGTCTCCATCGACGACGCGACGCGCCTGCAAATGTACCTCGCAGAATACGACGTAACGCTGGGATAGTGTGGCGCGCGGAAAAGCACCGTCGTCACCAAAACCGGAGGGCAATAGAATATTAAATGATAGAATTAAAGCATGACATCATATCATCGGGAGCGGATTCGGTTTCCGCTCCCGTGCTGTTAAGCCGATTCCGAAAAGATAACAAAAAAGAAGGGTTTAATTTGAAAAACAGAGCAAAAAAACGGACGGCCGCAATGTTGACGGCTTGTCTGACGTTGCTGTCTGTATTTACAGCCTGTGCCGCAAACGAAACTTCTTACAGCAGTGCCGCCGCGT
>ONEN01000223.1 GCA_900316815.1 uncultured Eubacteriales bacterium
CTTGGTGCCGACGGTATCGACGGCGTTCTGCACACGACTTTCGATATCCAAGCCGTCATAGGCGTTAAACAAGCCGTTGTTTTCCTTCAATTTCAGGATTCTCAGAACGGCGGCGTTGATCTTCTCCATTTTGATCTCACCGCTGTTTGCCATCTGCGCGAGTGTTGTAATGTAGGTATCCATCTCGGCAAAGTCTTCCGTTGACTGCATTTCGACGGGCATGAGCAGGATATCCACGCCCGCCTCGATCGCGAACTTTGCCGCATCATACTTATCAAAGTGCTTGGCGATCGCGTCCATATCCATCGCGTCGGTCGTCACAACGCCGTCGTAGCCCATATCGCCGCGCAGAATGCCGGTGATGATCGTTTCGCTGAGCGTGGCGGGGATATTGATCTTCTCGCCCGTCAGCTTGGAAATATAGGTGCCGGTTTCGATCTGCGGATAGACGATATGCGCCGTCATGATCATCTGCGAGCCCGCTTTGATGCACTCTTGGAACGGGATCAGCTCGTTTTGCTTGAGCTGGTCGTAGGACTTGTTGATACAGGGCAAGCCGGTGTGGCTGTCGGTATCGGTGTCGCCGTGACCCGGGAAGTGCTTTAAGGTCGAGATAACGCCCGTGCTGTTGAGTGCCTCCACAAAAGCACTGCCGTGATTTGCTACGGTCTGCGCGTCGTCGGAGAATGAGCGGACTCCGATAACGGGATTGGCGGGATTGCTGTTCACATCCACGTCGGGCGCGAAATCAGCGTTGATTCCGATAGCTGTCAGCTCTTTGCCCATCATCGTCGCGACTTCCTTTGTCACGCTGACGTCGTTGATCGCGCCGAGCGCCATATTGCCGGGCATCATCGTGCCCTGCGTCAGACGGGTGACGTTGCCGCCCTCCTGATCGGTGGAAATTATCAGCTGCGGGCGGTCGCCGCCCGCGGCGTTCGCCTTTTGCAGCGCGTCAACAAGCCTTGTGGTGCCGGCGTTGGTCGCGGTGTTCTGCGCGAACAAAATCACGCCGGCGTAGGGGTGCTTTTTAAGCGTTGCCGCGATGTCGTCGGTGATCTCCGTCACGTTTGTTTTGTTGCCCTCGCTGTCCGTTTTCCAGCGGAACGCAGGCATGATCATCTGAGTGATCTTTTCCTCCGTCGTCATCGATGTGAGAACCTGCTCCGCCTTGCTTTGCTCCGCGGCTACAGGTATTACCGCGACCGATAACATCATAAGCATTATCATCAATGCGGCAGCTATTCTTCTTGTTTTCATATTCCATCCTCCGTTTTCGACTATTTTTCTTTCAAAGAAAAATAGTCACGCTTTTTGAAATTTTTTTATATATTTAGTTGTCAGCAAAGTATTTGCCGAGCGTTTTCTCAGCCCAGCCGTATTGCGTCATGTACTCTCCTTGGAACGCTTTTACCGCGTACGGCTTATCGTCCAGATAATCGTAGAAGTCGCACTCAATCAGCTCCGGCACGATACGGTACTCCTTGAAGCGAGAGATAAAGACGTCCTGCGCGCCGACAGCCTTTAGCGTTTCCCGCAGGTCTTTGGTGAGCTGGCGAAGATAATCCATCTTTTCTTCTTCCCACAGAGCGGAGCAAATCTCTCTCGGCGTACATGCCGCGCCGCGCCTGTCTATCAGATAGGCAAAGAGCTCCTTTGTCTTTTCCCGCTTGAAAGTGAGCGGCTTGCCGTCCGAGGTCACGTCAAAATAACCGAAGCACCGCGCTTGGATTTTCTTTCCGCTTTGCGGCTTGGGCATGGGATAGCGCAGGTTGTCGATCTCCGCGCGTATCTTCTGCTCGGTTGCAGGCTTGGAAACATAGCCGCTCGCTCTCAGCTCAAAGGCGTCGGGAGCGTATTCGAGGAATCCTGTCACAAAAACGATATTGATCTTCGAATTGACCGCCTGCAGCTTTTTGGCGATACGAATGCCGCTCACCGCGCCCATTTCGATATCGAGAAAGGCGACGTTTGTGTCGGCTGTATTACCGCTCTTGATCTGTTCCAGAAGCGCGGTCGAATCGGAAAAAGCGACTATTTCGGCAGAGGGGACGGCCTTGGCAATCGCTCTCTCCAGTTTGTTGAGCTGTAAAATCTCGTCGTCGGCTGCGAGGATCTTCATCTGCGTTTCTCTCCCTTCTTTGGTACGGTGATGGCGGCGGTGGTTCCAACGCCGATTTCGCTTTTGATCTCCAAGGTGTCGCCAAAGTAGGCAAGCCTTGCGCGGACGTTTTCAATTCCGACGTGCGTTTCGCCCTCCGTCGTGATGCTCTCCGTATCAAAGCCCACGCCGTCGTCGGCTATCTCGATGACATACGCCGAATCCGTCTCATAGGAGCGGATCGTCACCGTGCCGCCCTTGGGACGCTTGCAGATTCCGTGCCGCACAGCGTTTTCTACAAGGGGCTGTACAGTGAGGGTCGGCACCTCAAAATCCCGCGCCTCGATCTCATAGACCGCGTTGACGCGATCTTCGAATCTCGTCTTTTCGATTTTCAGGTATATCTCCGTCTGCTCAAGCTGTTTTTCAAAGGATATCAGCTTCTCGCTGTTCAGTGCCGTGAGGTTATAGCGCAGATACTCGGCGAAGTCATCGGTCATCTGCTGCGCCTTTTGAGGATCGGTCTCGCACAGCTCGGATATCGAAGAGAGGCTGTTGTACAGGAAATGCGGCTGTATCTGCGACATCATCAGCTTGATCCTTTGTTCCGCCATCAATGCGCTTTCGTGCGCCTTGACGAATTCGAGGTGCAGCCAAATGTAATAGAACAGGCTGCAGCAGACGACGGCGATTGTCAGATAGCTGACGGGATAATCACGGTAGAGCGGCGATATGTCCAAAAGCGGCGCGATAAAGACAAGAACGATATTGGCGATCGGTATCCATATCCATGATTTTTTACCGCGGTATTCGCTGACCGTGCAGTAGATCAAATGGAACAGCAAAATGAAGCTAACGACAAATACGGTTTTGCCAAAATACCAAAAGCCGCCGTGAAAATGATTGTTTTCATCAATATAAAATGCAAAGCGCGAGAACGCGGCCGTGAGATAAACAGCGGTGTTTACAGCGACTAAAATCCACGCAACGGTATTCCTTCCGTTCGGCTTCACCAGCTTACAGAACAATACGATGATGACCGGTCGGACGGAATAGCCCACAATGCTTTCCAGCGTGCGGAGATACGGCAGACTGACCACCGTCTGCAGCATATAGTCGGCGACATTCTGCGCGATCAGCACACCGATTAGACCGATGATCCACAGCATGATATACTTTTGATTTTTATTGAGATAGGAATCCCGCGCCACGATAGGCGTTAAGCCGAATACCAAAATCAAAAGAGGCATTAAAATAATGTATTCTGTCATTGCGCAACCTCCCTTCGGATAGATATGTTAAGGGCACCTTAATTATATTCTATAACAAAACAACAAAATCCGTCAAGAGATTATCAGACAATTTGCTTCCGGAAAAAGCGATGCGACCGATTGGCAAACAAAGAGGCCTATCTCAGTGGCAACTGCCTCACCACGCAGGGCAGGTTCAAGGAGTATTTGAGATATTTAAGATACCGCTTGACTAACCTTTTCCTCTATGCTATACTACACCAAACAAACCGCATAGGAATGGGGAAAACAGGGTTTCACCGACGTGGTGTGACCTTCAGGTCCATGTGAAAGCAATTTCATGCAGGTTCAAGTCCTGTTACCTGCACCAAACGGCGCAGATTTGAACATAACATTATTTTTTGTAAGGTAATTGCTACGATGTTCAAACTGCAAAAAGAGAACTCCCGAGGCTAATGCTTCGGGAGCTTTT
>ONEN01000222.1 GCA_900316815.1 uncultured Eubacteriales bacterium
TTCCGCCGCCTCCGCGACTAAGACGACCTCTGCAGTTTGTCCCGTTTTGGATTTGATCTGCGAGAGTATCGCCTGTTTCAGATCAATCGCGTTTTGCGGGAATTGAAATCTGCCTTTTTCGAGGCTCTCTTTTTCGGCGTTCAGCGCACGAAGTTTTTCATCCGCTTCATTGAGGTTTTCCTGCAGCTTTGCCGATAACAGCGTGGCGGTTTCTTTGAGATTTTCAAGCTGACCGACTATCTCCGTCAGCTCATTTTGCGCGGCTCGCGTCACCTGCTCGGGAGTCATATTCTCTGTTTTCTCAAACAAAGAGCTCAGTGTCGTGAGGACTTCCGTCGTGCTTTCGAGATATATGGCGGCGGTCGCATCCAATTCATCCGCGCTGATTTTGCTGCTGCGACTGACAAGGGCGTTTTGGGCGAGTCGAAAGCGGCTTTGGATTTGCTCAAACTGCGCTCTCAGTTTATTGTATTCTTCCTGCGCACGGCTGATCATTTGCTGCAGCTCGGCGATTCTCCTGCTGATTTCATTCAGCCGCCGTTCGGTTTCGTCGTTGCGCAGCTGTATGTTCAATTCCTCATACTGCTGCCGCAGCTGTTGATAATGCTCCGTTTCCGATTCAAGACTCTTCTGAATTCGGAGCAGCTTTTCCGCTTCCGACGCTTCCTTTTTGCGCAGATGCGCCAGCTCCTCCTCCATCACCTGCAGGTTGGCGCGGTCAATCAAATAGGCGTACACCTGCTCGCTCTCGCGGTTCTTCTCACACTCCGCAAAGCATCGCGCAATCGACTCCAGCGCCGCTTTTTTGCTCTCCAATTCAGAGGCGGTCCGTTCGAGATTCTTGTAATTGCGGATGTTCGCCTGCATCGGCGCAACGTCGATGCCCTTTTCGCTCTCACAGACAAACTCCGTGATGAACTTCTGAATATTGTTGTCGGGGTTGAAAGCGACCGCCTTTTTCAGGAGGTCTTTGAATTTCGGGCGCAGTCCGCCCAAAAGCCCGTAAATATCTTCACGGTAGCTCGTACCGGAATCGAAAAAACGCGGATCCTTCACGTTATTCTGCTTGAAATATTCCCTGAGCTTCGGAATCTCCATGGGGACGCGCGATTCAATGAAATGATTGCCGGGGATTTGCCCGATATATCTGAAAAAACGCCCGGTTCTGTCGCCCGGTGAATGAACGTCAAACACGCCGCCGAAGGTCAGGTTTCTGCGCTTTTCGTCGTCGTACCATTCCGTGACGGCATAGCTTGTAAACCGTCCCTCGCGCAGATAGCGGTAGCCTCCCTCAGCGTTATCGCTGATTTCGCCGCAGAGGTAGCTTTCCAGAGTGCGCGCGCTTTTGCCGCTTGCCGATTTATTGAAATATTTTCCTGCCGTGTCGCCGAGCAGTATCAGCTGCAGCGCGTCGATAATCGTGGATTTTCCCGATGCGTTCACGCCTGTCATGTAGTTGAGCTGTTCAAATTCAAGCAGCTGATGCGTGAAATAATGCCAGTTAATCAGCAGCAGCTTTTTCAGTATTTTCATCTTCGCTGTCCTCCGAAAGCTTCAACTCGTCCAGCTGCGCTTTCATGGTATTAATGCTTTGGTTACTGATGATATTCAGAATCGACGGCAAAATAAGAATATCATTTCCCTCGCCGCTCCACGGTGACGTCGTCATTTTCTGAATGATATTGAAATGCGTCAGCGCGCGCTGCGCGTCGATCCGCTCCTTTTGTGTGGATTTGCCGCCCCTGAGCAAGCCGAGGGTTTTCATCTTCTCCACCACAGATGAGGTGTCCGTTTTGACCACATGATAACTGTTCTCGTTTTCGCGGTTTTCCTCATAAATCAACCTGCAGACATAGAGAAACAGGGTGGTGAATTTATCAAGGCGGTAGCGGTTGTTATCGTATTCACTGATCAGGGAAACGATGCCGTAATCGTCGTCCTTCGACAGCCGCCATCCCGTCGCCTCAAAGTATTCCTGCAGCGCCTCAAACAGCCGCATGACCATGTTATAATCGGCGTTCGGCAGGGTCGTTTCCTCGCCCGGATCATAGGTGAAGCGCACCATGTAGGTGTGCGACAACAGATAATTTCCCAGACGTCGGAATTCGCCCTTTTCATAGGTCGACAGTTTTTCGTATTGCTCGCCCCACATCAGCGGTTCCCTCCCTTTTTCAAAACAAACTGCGGTATGCGGTATCCGTTTTTCTCAACGGAGCCTTCTCCGATTTGAATATGATAGCCGCGCCTGCCCTTGTAGGCGGTGACGACGGCAAGCAGCGTGAGAATATACTCCGTGTCGTTATTTACGGCGATTTCTCCGCTGCTGACCTCGGTTTTGCCGTCCTCAAACAGGCTGTCCATATACGATTTGACGCGCGCGTCGGAATAGCCGCTCCTCAGCTTCTCGACGACCGCGCCGAGCATTTCCTTTTCTATATCTCTCGTCTCGGCAATCGGCTGCGGCGGTTCATTGCTGCGGCGGCTTCGGATGTTTTTGCGGTAAAAGGAACCGCTGTCGATATACTCCTGACGGTTGACGGTGATTCCCTCCTGTAAGATGCCGTAAACCTGCTCCTCCCG
>ONEN01000220.1 GCA_900316815.1 uncultured Eubacteriales bacterium
TACGACGAAGACCCGGGCTTGGTGTTTCTCAGCGTCCTGCCCGTTCACCATTGCTTCTGTCTGGTCATGGACTGGCTCAACGGCTTCTGGATGGGCTCGGTGCTGTGTATCAACGACAATCTCATGCACATGGTGCGCAACATCGGAATTTTCCAGCCCGACGTCATGCTCATGGTGCCGCTGATGCTCGAAACCATCTATAAGCGCCTGAAAGCGCTGGGCACAGGCGTGCCGCCAAAGGCGCTGGCACAGAAGGTGTTCGGTCCCAAGCTCAACCGCATCTTTACGGGCGGCGCTCACCTTGACCCCTACTATATCGACGAGTTTGACAAGTACGGCATCAAAATCTACGAGGGCTACGGCATGTCGGAGTGCTCGCCCGTCATCACGACCAACAGAGAGGGCAACTGCAAGAAGGGCTCCATCGGAAAGCCGCTTTCCAATGTAGAGGTAAAATTTGAGAACGGTGAGATTCTCGTCCGCGGCACCAGCGTCATGCAGGGCTACTACAAAATGGAGCAGGAAACCGCCGAAACGCTCAAGGACGGCTGGCTTCACACGGGCGACAAGGGCTATATGGACGAGGACGGCTTCATCTTCATCAACGGCAGGGTGAAGAATCTGATCATTCTCTCCAACGGCGAGAACATCTCTCCCGAGGAAATCGAGGGCAAGCTGGCGCTGAACGACCTGATCGGCGAGATCATCGTTACCGGCGAGGACAACCTGCTGACCGCGCGCATTTATCCCGAGCAGGAGCTTGTTGCCGATATGAGCGAGGAAGAGGTCGCCGCCGCCCTGCAGGCGATCCTCGACGGCTACAACAAGTCGCAGCCGACCTACAAGCAGCTCTCCAGACTGGTGGTAAGGAAATATCCGTTCTTCAAGAACGCCTCCAGAAAAATCATTCGCCATGAAGTATTAAGGGATGAACCTGCAGCAGCAGTATGAGTACAGTAAACAATCTTATTGAAACAACCTACACGCACATTTCCAACACGGACGGCCTGCCCCTCCGCGTTCTGCGCATCGAGCCGGAGAATCCGCAGGATATCAGGGGCATTGTGCAGATGGTACACGGCAAGAACGAGCACAAGGGACGCTACGCGGCGTTTATGCGCTATCTCGCCTCCAACGGCTATCTGACGATCGCCAACGATCACCGCGGACACGGCGAGAGCGTCATTGACCCCGAGGACAGAGGGTATTTCTATCAGGGCGGCACCGCCGCGCTGGTGGAGGATCTTCATGAAATCACGCTGGACGTCAAAAAATACGCGGCGGAAAAATGCGGCAGAAGCGATCTTCCGCTCACCCTGCTCGGACACAGCATGGGCTCGCTGGCGGCGCGCTGCTATATCAGGCAGTACGACGCGGATATCGATCAATTATGCCTGACAGGCTCGCCGTCGAGGTCCGACAACATCAAAAAGGGACTGCGTGTCGTCAAGCTTTTAAAGGCGATCGAGGGCAAGCGCTCCCGCTCCCCTCTCGCAAAAAAGCTGATCATGGGCGTCTCCTACGAGCGCAAGTACCGCCACGAGGGGCTGAAAAACGCGTGGACAAACTCCGAACGCGAAGCCGTTATCGAGCACAACAACGACCCGCTGTGCAGCTTCAGCTTTACACTGAACGGCTATGAGGAAATGCTCAAGTTGGCGATGCTCGCCTATACGGGCGGCTACACCCCGCAGAACCCCGCCATGCCCATTCGGTTTTTCTCGGGCGAGGACGACCCCTGCGCCCTGTCCCGTCAGAAATTTGTGGAAGCCATGCGGCTAATGACAAGCATCGGCTACACCAACGTGCGCTGCCGCCTGTACAAGGGTATGCGCCACGACATTCTGCACGAGAAGAACAAGCTGCGCGTGTACAGCGACATTCTGCGGTTCATCGAGACAGGCAGCATCGCGGAAGCATCCGACCGCGACAGCAGTCAAATCTAATAACGCTCCCATCAATATAAAATGGGCTGTCGGCAAATCCTTCGATTTGCTACAGCCCCAATTTATTTGATCCGATTCACACTTCTTTTGCACATATAAGAATGCACATATAAGAAGTAGTCATGTGAAATTTCTGCTGATTGCTTCAGCACCTATTTATTTGCCGAATAATTAGCCATATAAGGAGAATCCTTTTTCATATCCCCATAGGAGGGATAAAACAAGCTGTCCGTATTTTTGCCTGAGTCCGCAGTTTTCATTACCTCGCAAAAGGCAAGACTGAACTGCGCGGCGCCGATACCGCTCAAATGCGTTCTGTTCTCATAGGAGGTTTTATCATTAAAGCGCTGAAAGCGGGTTTTCAGTAAATTGAAATCATAAACAGGAACATCGGACTGCGCGCAAAATGAGGTCAGATTGGATAAAAAGTCGTCGCAATTGCTGTATTGCCATATTCTTGCGTCTGAAATCGGCAATACGGCGACAACGGCTCTCACGTTATGCTGACGGCATTCATTACCGTAAACGCAGATCTGAAATTGAAATAAATCAAAAACAACAGAACGATTGGAATAATAAAATACAGCTCTTTCCACCTTTCCTTATAGAAATAAAACATGATAAAAAACAAAACCAACATGT
>ONEN01000268.1 GCA_900316815.1 uncultured Eubacteriales bacterium
GCGACCTGTCAAAGCTAACGCCGGACTGCTCCGATTCGCTCAAAAACACGACCCTCGGAATAATCAGGGGGCTCGAGGCGAACGATCATATCCGCGAGTACAGCGACATCACCATTCACCAGACCGAGATCGCAAGGTACGATAAAAACGGCGCCACGGTCACGATCCTGTTCAACTCCGCGGTGGGTCATTACGACGTGACCCGCGACGGCAGCGGAAGGACGGTCGCAGGCTCCGCCGAAAAAAAGCGGCAGACCGTCTACGACGTGGCTCTCGTCTACGCTCAGGACGTCAGAAAGATGTCGAGCTTCAACGCCACCGCCATGGGCGTAAACTGCCCCAACTGCGGCGCGCCGATCACTAACCTCGGTCAGAAGTTCTGCGAGTACTGCGGAACCGGCGTCAGGGAGATCAACGTAAGGTCGTGGAGCTTTGAGTCGATAAAAGAGGAAAAGGTGACAAGCAAACCGTACTGAAAGTTGATATTTTATATTGCATTTTTCTCTGCAATATATTATTATAATTAAGTAAGCAATACGGGGCTGGGATCCCCGAATATTACCAAAAAGGAGTTTTTACTATGGGTATTATCAAGGCTGCCGTTAACGCGGTAACAGGCGCTCTCGCCGATTCGTGGCTTGAAGTCATCGAAGCCGCGCCGATGGCGAACAACGACGTGATCGTTCCCGGTCAGGCTGTCGATCAGAAGGGCAGAAGCCAGAACAAAAAGGGCGGAGAGAACCTTGTTTCAAACGGCTCGATCATTCATGTTCTTGACAACCAGTTCATGATTTTGGTTGACGGCGGAAAAATAGTTGATTACACCGCTACAGCCGGTTACTACAAGGTAGACAACAGCGCGCTTCCGTCGCTCTTTAACGGCCAGTTCGGCGACTCGATCAAGGAGAGCTTCAGCCGTATCAAGTTCGGCGGCATCTCCTCGACCTCACAGAGGGTATTCTTTATGAACCTCCAGGAGATCAGGGGCATCATGTTCGGCACGCAGAGCCCCGTTCAGTATTTTGACAACTTCTATGAGTCGGAGCTTTTCATGAGGATCCACGGCACATACTCGGTCAAGATCACCGATCCCTTCAAGTTCTACATGGAGGTCATCCCCAGAGAGAACATTACCAATAACCAGAAATTCACATTCGCCATGCCCGATATCCGCCAGTTCAACGACGAGTTCGTGTCGGAGCTCAGCACGGCGTTCAACCAGTATTCGGCCGACGGCTTCCGCATCAGCCACATCTCGTCAAAGACAAGGGAGATCAGCAAGTACATGGCGGACGCCCTTGACGACGACTGGAACCAGCTTAGAGGCTTCCAGATCGTTTCCGTGGCTATGCAGCATCCTCAGTACGACGAGGAGAGCCAGAAGATCATCAACGAGCGCAGCAAGATGGCTTCTCAGGTCAGCTACCTCAAGGATCCCGCGGCTCAGCAGGCGTTTATGGCAAAGAGCGTCGGCGAAGGCATCAGCGGCGCGGGCAGCAACCCCGGCGGCGCGGCGATCGGCTTTATGGGCATGAATATGGCTCAGAACATGGGCGCCGGCGTAATGGGCGGTTATATGCAGAATCCCCACTACGGCAACCAGAATCAGGGCTACGCTCAGCAGCCCCAGCAAATGCCTCAGCAGCAGCCTCAGCAGGCGGCTTGCGGCGCGGAGCTTTCTCCCGCGACAAAGTTCTGCCCCGAGTGCGGCACAAAAGCAGAATAAAGGCTAATAAAGCGGAGACAAAATATGGCTACATTAAATTATAAATGTCCCAACTGCGGCGGACCGCTGAAGTTCAATCCCGAGACTCAGAAGTTTTTGTGCGAGTATTGCTACTCCGATTTTTCCGAGCAGGAGGTTCAGCAGAGATACGCTCAGCAGGAACAGCAGACCACCAAGGATGAGCGCGACGTCGCCTACGCCGAGCAGCAAAGGGCTGAGGCTCAGCGCCAAGGCTTTGATACCGGCAACGACTATCCCGTTTCCTACTCGTGCCCGAGCTGCGGCGCGGAGATCATCACCACCGCGTCCACCGCGGCTACCCAGTGCGTTTACTGTCAGAACCCCGTTGTTCTCGGCGGCAGATTGTCCGGCGAGTTCGCGCCCGACAGCGTTATTCCCTTTGCCATCGACAAAAAGAAGGCTATCGACGTATTTTTGAAGATGTGCAAAAAGAAAAAGTTTTTGCCCAAGGGCTTTACGTCAAGCAAGCAGTTTGAAAAAATGCAGGGCGTATACTTCCCCTACTGGTACGTTGACGAGCAGATGCAGTCGAGCGTTACCGCTATCGGCAAAAAGGAGCGCACCTG
>ONEN01000237.1 GCA_900316815.1 uncultured Eubacteriales bacterium
ACAGCGCTTCTTTTTTTGCTCGGTGGGTTTGATATAGCGGTCGTAAAGACAGCGCATGACTTCTTCTCTGTTCATATGATGATCTCCTACAGATTGGCGAAAATTTGATAAAGCAGCCGCGTGGCCTCTTCGTTTTCGATATACGCGTGACCGTGCGGTGTGCCCGTCTTGACGAGCTTGCCTCCGCGGAACGCCAGCAAGCGTCCGAACGGAGCGGGCTTCCACGCTTCACGGCTGAGCGGCTTGGTGGCAAGCAGGGTGCAGCCGCGTTTGCTGAGAATATGCAGCGTTCCCTCGCAGTTGGTGTGGGCGTAAAGATACTTGCCGTCGGAAAACAGCAGATTGAGTTTATTGCCCGCCGCCATATCGCAGATAATGCTGTCAAACAGCGCGAACCGCTCTTCAAACGGCAGTCTGGCGCCGCGCCGACGCTGCGCTTCGTTCAGCCGGTCGAGCAGATAGAGGAACACCCTTTCACTGTCGGTATCGCCCCGTTGCTTGCGGATATACGGGTTAAGCGGCGCAAAGTCAAAGATGGTGCCGTTGTGAATCAGCGTCCACCGTCTGCCCTCGCAGTCGCGCCCTGTGAAGGGATGGCAATTCTTGTATTCCACATTGCCGATGGTGGCGTAGCGGATGTGCGCCAGCATCAGTTTTTCCGAGACGGGCTGCGACAGGCGCTCGCGGAGATAGTGACTGTCGGATGCCTTGAGGCTTTCTTTTTCTATCAGCGCGGAGTCGCGCGATATGCAGGCGAGTCCCCAGCCGTGGGGATGATAATCGCTGTGGCTGAAAAAGGTGCGCAGATAGTCGTTGAGAACAGTGTCATTCAGCGCGGATACGCCGAAAATCTCACACATAGGTCACACCCCTTTGATAGACCCGCGCCAGCGCAAGACCTTTTTTCATGTAGCCGCCGGTGTACTGCGCGCTGATGATTTCCGCGTAGCTGCCGCCCTTTTTGAGCTTATTCTGCTGATAACGGACAGCGTCGGCAAAGGCGGGAAAGCAGCACTCCGCAAACGATGACAATTTCTCTAATTCCGCTGCCGCCGCCTGCCTTGCCTGCTCATTGCCGAATACGGCGGCAGCCTGCACGCTCCTGACGGCGCGTTCCTGCTCCTGCGCGTCGAAGTCAAATTCGGGCAGGTTGGAAAGATACAGCAGCAGAAGGTGAATAAAGCGGATATCCTCCGTAAATATTCCCGTGCGCGACAACGGATTGACATCCAGCACGCGCAGCTCCAGATGATTGATACCGCCGAGGCGCAGGGCGTCCAATGAATTAGCGCCGCGCGGCTTGACCCTGACAGGGTAATACAGCTCGGAAGCGGATTTTAACCTGCCGCTTTCTACATAGCGTTCCACACTGTCCACATAGCTGTTGAGGTCTTTGTAGTCAAGAATCGGGATAAAGTCGTTCCAGTAGCCCTGAACGGAACAGCGCGGCGAGGCATAGACATTGCTTTCGATTCCGAGAGAGGCGTCGGTAACGGGGCTTGCGGCAGTGAGAAACACTACCAGCCAGGCGTACTGTGTGAGCCGCTTGGCAAGAGAGAGGTATATGCCGTTTTTGAACGCAGCGTAACCGGTCTGTCCGCTCTGTGAAAAAGCTGTCTGCAGCAGCGGCTCGGTAAAGGAAAAATTGAGGTGGATGCCCGAAAACAGCATTTTCTTTTTGCCGTATTTGGCTGCGAGGTAGTGGCGGTAGGCGGACTTTCCCTGTTGACTTCCCACAAAGCGCGCCACGGGAATCTCATCCTCTCCGCTGATTTTCGGAGGGTTGGAGAACGGCCAAAGCAGCTCGCCCTTGGCGGCGAGCGTTTCCCCTATTTCGTTTTGAATCGCATGGAGCTGTCGGTTGAGGTCCTCGGGAGTGTTGAATACGTCGCCGATAATCTCGACCTGATTTTCGCAGAAATCGCGGTCTATATGGCGTCGGGCGCCGAACGGGTGCTCCGACTGCGCCAGTGTGCCGTCCGCGTTCACGCGCAGGCTCTCTCGTTCAATTCCGAATTCAGCCTCGGTCATAAGCTCTCTGACGGACTGATTGGTAAGGTCAAAAAACATGGCTCTATCTCCTAGCTATTTTATATATCATATCAGTTTACTAGGTATTATAGCACACATTACCCTCTTTGTCAACACAGACGCAAAAAGGATCCGCGAACGCACGGCTGCAATGCAACACCAAAAGGAAGCGGGCATTCCCGGCTGTTTTTTAGCCAACCGGTATGCCCGATATAAATTGTCTGTTTTTTCAGTTGTTGTTTTTCATATTTCTTCCGACCT
>ONEN01000215.1 GCA_900316815.1 uncultured Eubacteriales bacterium
TAAAATAATTTGTTAAGAACTTCTATTCTTTCAGATAATATTGTCGATACTATCAACTTTTTTTCGAAAGAGTGTACAGATGAAGAGCTTTTCTGGCTCTCCGAAGTATTTTCTGATATTTCAGAGATCGTGCAAAACAAAGAGTTTGTCCAGGTTCTTCGCTCTCGTCTCTCACAAGTAACTCGTGAATCGTATGATCAAAACTCTTTTAAGAGTGAACACATGAAAAAATGGATTGATTATGATGAGTATGTCAGAAGCGTGAATTTGGACATAGACTATGCTGAAGGTGCGCTCAGGGAAGAATAACTAGTATCATGCTTGATTGTCTAATACCTCGCCTATAATCCGGACAACCCTATCGGAAAGAAATTCACTGTGCGTGCTGGGAGAAAACCGCGATGTGAAAACCGAATAAGCATCAGCCGCAGAGCAACCCTATCGGGAAAAGATTCGCTGTGCGTGTGTACGCGATGTAATTGCATTGGCAAATGCCATAAAAGCAAGCCATCCGTTTTGTGATGGGTTACGCGATTAACCTCTTGCGCAAAGGTACTCCATCCATTATAATCTCCTTGAAAGGACCTGAAAAGGTGAAAAAATCAAGGAGATTATTTTTATGTTTTTTAAGTCATTTTCTCGAAGGGATTCATTTATTCAACAAGTATTCAAAATCGCGCTGCCCGTTGCCTTGCAGTGTATGCTGCAAGCGTCATTTTCCATTGTCGATCAGGTGATGGTCGGCTCGCTGGGCAGCGTCAGCGTGGCGGCGGTGGGCATTGCGGGCAAGCTCAGCACCTTATACAGCGTTGTCATCGGTGCGGTGGTGAGTGTCGCGGGCATCATCATTTCACAGTATCTCGGAGCCAATGACAGCGAGGAAGCCGACAGGGGATTTTCACTGCATACGCTGTTGTCAATAGGAATAGGCGTTTTGTTTATGGCTGTGTGTCTTGCGCTTTCCGTCAGATTGATGGGGTTGTATTCGACGGACGGAAATACCGTTGCCGTCGCAGCAACATATCTGAGAATCATCGCTTTCGGCTTTTTGCCCTATGCGCTGAGTATGATGATTTCGGTCAGAATGCGTTGCCTGGAAAGAGCCTCCCTCCCGCTGGCGTGCAGCGTGATCGCCAGTGTGCTCAACACGGCATTGAATTATCTGCTGATCTTCGGCAGGCTCGGGTTCCATGCCATGGGCGCCAACGGCGCGGCAGTGGCCACCGTCATTTCGCAGGTTTTCAACGCGCTGCTGCTGGTTGCCGCCATGATCGTGATTGACAGAAAGAGGGGTCTGCCCTTCCGGTTTACGCCCAAACTTACCAAAATGACCTGCGGCAGTTATCTTGCCATATTCCTTCCCGTGCTGGTCATTGAATTCATGTGGAGCCTGAGCGAAAACCTCTACGCTTCGGTTTACGGTCACATCGGCACGCCGGAATGTGCCGCCATGACGCTGACCTATCCGGTGCAGGGATTGACCGTCGGCGCATTGAGCGGTCTGTCGCAGGCGGCAGGCATTCTGATCGGCAAAGAACTCGGCAAAGGCGAATCAAATGCCGCCTACCAAAAATCCAAAAGGCTGCTGCTTTACGGACTGACCGGCTCGTTTGCCCTTGCCGCTCTGACGGTGCTTGCAATGGGCATTTACACCGAACTTTACAACGTAGAGGCGTATGTCAAAGCGACGGCGCGGCAGATTCTCGTTGCGTTCGCCATTGTGTTGCCCGTCAAGGTGCTGAATATGATTCTCGGCGGCGGCATTGTCCGCAGCGGAGGACAGACGCGCACCATGATGATCATTGAACTGCTCGGCACATGGGGATTCGGCGTGCCGCTGGCGCTGCTGGGCGCGTATGTCTGGAAATTTTCAATACCGCTGGTATATTTTATCCTCTCGATGGAGGAATGTGTGCGGCTGCTGCTGACTTGGATTGTCTTTGTCAGAAAAAACTGGATGAGGAAGCTATGAGGTGTTTTTTATTATCGCTGCAATTTTCAAAAGGAAGGATGCAATGGAATGTGGTCTGAAAATAAAGTGAGAATCAAAGACATCGCCGAGGAATTAGGCTTGAGCACGGCGACCGTGTCCAATGTGCTCCACGGCAAAACACAGAAGATTTCCGACAGAACCGTCAAGGCGGTAGAGCAAAAGCTGGAGGAACGCGGCTATATTCCCGATATGGCGGCCACCCTGCTTGCCCGCAACAATTCCCGCATTATCGGCGTGGTGGTCAACGATCACCCCAAATATGAGGGACACGTTTTTGAGGATTCGTTCATCTCGGCGGCGATCAATTATCTGTCGGACGAAACCGAGGCAAACGGCTATTTTATGATGCTCAAAAAGGCAAAGAAAATCACGGAAATCGTCACCTTTGCCTCCATGTGGAATCTGGACGGCGTGGTGGTCATCGGCTTCTGCGAGGATGAATACCAGGATCTGCGCGACAGAATCCGCGTCCCCTTCGTGATTTACGACGGATTCCTCGATGAGCAGAACCGCTTTGGCAATCTCACAATTGACGATTTCGACGGCGGCAGACAGGCGGGGCAATATCTGAAAGAGATGGGACACCGCCGTGTGCTTTGCGTGGCCGACAATGAGATATGCATGGATTACCTGCGTTATCAGGGCTTGTGCGAGGGATGGGGCGCAAAAGCCGACTTTATGAAAATTCCGATGCAGGCAGCCG
>ONEN01000214.1 GCA_900316815.1 uncultured Eubacteriales bacterium
GAAGGTCGGGCAGACAGGTTCGTATTTGAACAGCCTTGTGTGCCCGACTGAATTAATATGGATTTGTTTTTGGGCCGAGTGCCTCGGCTCTCAGTGCCCCTTTTGAAAGAATGTATTTTGCAAAACGTTTAGCTAACGGGGCGTTATAGCGCGGCAGCGTGAGGTGAAGTTTTTATCAAACGTCAGTTGCGCGGATTGGATGCAACGTCACGTTGCCGGATTGAATGCAACGTCACGTTGCCGGATTGAAAATATAGGATTGAAACACTTGATTTTTTGTTGAAAATGTATTATGATGATTACAATGTGGGTTCGTGTTGAATGCTGTTCCCGCAAACAAATACCAATGTAAAGGAGAAATTACTATGGGAATTATTAAAGCGGCCATCAATGCCGTAAGAGGCGGACTTGCCGACACCTGGCTTGAAGTCATCGAGCCCGCTCCCATGGGCGAGCACACCGTTATCGTACCCGGTCAGCTCGTTTCCCAGAACGGCAAGAGCCAGAACAAAAAAGGCTCTTCCAACATCGTTTCCAACGGCTCTGTCATCCATGTTTATGAAAAGCAGATGATGATTTTGGTTGACGGCGGCAAGATCGTTGACTACACGGCTGACCCCGGTTACTTTAAGGTCGACAACAGCTCCATGCCCTCTCTGTTCAACGGACAGTTCGGCGACTCCATCAAGGAGAGCTTTTCGCGTATTAAGTACGGCGGCGTTTCCTCGCAGTCGCAGCACGTTTTCTACATCAACCTCAAGGAAATCAAAAACCTGAAATTCGGCACCACCAGCCCCGTTCAGTACTACGACAGCTTCTATGAGGCGGAGCTCTTTATGCGTCTGCACGGCTCCTACTCCATTAAAATCACCGACCCCTTTAAGTTCTATCAGGAGGTCATTCCCACCGAGATCATCACCGAGAACAAGTCCCTTGAGTTCGCGGGCGAGTTCATCAGACAGTACAACGAGGAATTCGTCACCGAGCTGGGCAGCGCGTTCAACCAGTATTCCGCAGACGGCAACCGCATCAGCTTCATCACCTCCAAGTCCAAGGAGATGGCGAAGTACATGCGCGACGCCCTCGACGACGAGTGGAGAGAGATGCGCGGCTTTGAGGTCAACGCTGTTTCCATGGGTATGCCCTCTTACAGCGACAAGAGCCAGGCGATCATCGACAAGCGCGCCGAGATGGGCGCCAGCGTCAGCTTCCTGCGCGACGGCGCGAACCAGCAGGCTTACATGGCGCAGAACATCGCCGAAGGCATCAACGCGGCAGGCCACAACACGGGCGGCGCGATGAACGCGTTCCTCGGCATGGGCATGGCGCAGAACATGGGCGGCAATATCATGGGCGGCTACATGCAGAACCCGCAGTACGTTTCTCAGAACGGCGGTCAGCAGCAACAGCAGCAGCCTCAGCAGGTTGTTCCCGCGCAGCAGCCCCAACAGGCGGCTCCCGCGGACGGCTGGACCTGCACCTGCGGTGCGGTAAACAGCGGCAAGTTCTGCTGCGAGTGCGGCAGCCCCAGACCCGCGGCGCCCAAAAAGCGCTTCTGCGGCAACTGCGGCGCGCAGCTCACCGAAGGCCAGAAGTTCTGCCCCGAGTGCGGCACCAAGCAGTGAAACGGCACACAGCTCAGGATAACTGACTTCCATCACCGAGGGGGCGGGCTTCTTCCGAAACACGCTCCCCGGTTTTCTTAAATAAACAATAGGAGCAACTGTATGGCTACTATGAATTACAAGTGCCCGAATTGCGACGGGCCGTTAATGTTCAATCCCGACAAGCAGATGTTCTGCTGCGAGTATTGTCTGGGAGAGTTCACTCCCGCGCAGGTGCAGCAGATCAACGCGGCGAAGGAACAGCACGAAACCTACGACGAGCGCGAGGTAAAGCGCGCCGAGCAGGCGCAGCAGGAAAACAAGGCGCAGGGCATTGACGACAGCGGCGAATATCCTGTTTCCTACACCTGCCCCAGCTGCGGCGCGGAGGTAGTGACCACCTCCACCACAGCCGCCACCACCTGCTTCTACTGCTACAACCCCGTTGTGCTGGGCAGCCGTCTGTCGGGCGAGTTCAACCCCGACAAGGTGATCCCCTTTGAGCTTTCCAAGGATAAGGCGATCCAGCGCTTTCTGGCGATGTGCGGCAAAAAGTGGTTTTTGCCCAAGGGCTTTGCCGGCAAGGAGCAGTTTGAAAAGCTCAACGGCGTTTACTTCCCCTACTGGTACGCCGACGAGCAGAAGTCGGCGCGTCTTACCGCCACGGGCAAGAAAATCCGCAGATGGCGCTCCGGCAACAAGGAGTACACCGAAACGCAGATTTTCCATGTTGTGCGCGGCGGCAATGTGATCATCAGAAACGTCTTTGAGCGCGCCCTCAAGAGCGAGAGCCGCGACATGCTGCAAAGCGTACATCCCTTTGATATGAGCAAGGCGCAGCCCTTTGCCATGAGCTATCTGTCGGGCTTCCGGGCGGAAAAGCGCGACCTGGAAAAGAAGGACGTAGAGCCGATCATCGAGCAGAAAATGACGCAGTACGCCGAGCAGGTGCTGAAAAACACCATGGAGGGCTACGACGTCATTGAAACGGAGAGCTTTAACGAGCGCACCGACCTCGCGGCGTATACCTATAACCTGCTGCCCGTCTGGATGGTGACGTACAAATACAACGGCGAGATCATCCCCTTCGCCATCAACGGCCA
>ONEN01000211.1 GCA_900316815.1 uncultured Eubacteriales bacterium
AGTCTAAGACCATTGACTGCATCTGGAACGGCATGACCATCACGCCTGAGAGACAGGAGAACATGGACATTTCTATTCCTTACATGGAAAACAGACAGGTTATGGTTTGTAAGAAAGAGAACGTTGAGAAGTTTGCCGAGAGCGTTGAAGGTGCAACCGTTGTAGCCGAGGCGGGCTCCGCAGGCGAAGATGTTGCCAAGAAAGATGAGTTCTTCAAGGGCGCTACCTATGAGTCGGTTGAGGCGCAGTCTACCGCTCTGATGGAGGTAAAGGCAGGCACCGCAGACATCGCTATCATTGACTTTGTTATGTCTAAGGGCACTGTTACCGAGGAGTCCGATTTCTCGGATCTTGCGGTTGTAGAAGCAAAGACCTTCTCTCCCGAGCAGTATGGCATCGCTTTGAGAAAGGGCAGCGCAACCACGCTTGAGAAGCTCAACGCTGCCATCAAAGCCGTTAACGACAGCGGCAAGCTCAAGGAAATTGCCGACAAGTATAATCTTGCCGACCTTTTGATTGTAAAATAAACAATGGATCAGTTTTGGAGTGTAACATTTCAACTGCTTGACGGATTCAGTGAAAACTGTATTCTCTTCGGTGTCACGCTATTGGCTGCGCTTCCCCTCGGGTTGGTTTTGTCTCTCGGTTCGATGTCGGGATTCACTCCGCTGAAGGCTGTTTGCAGAACCTTTGTCTGGATTATCCGCGGCACACCGCTGATGCTGCAGCTGTTTGTGGTGTACTACATCCCGCCGCTGTTGACAGAGGGTTCGTTTAAATTCAGCGACCGTCTCTCTGCGGCTATCCTTGCGTTTGTCATTAATTATGCGGCATATTTCTCTGAAATTTTCCGCGGCGGCATCGAGTCCATCCCCAAAGGCCAGTATGAGGCAGGTTATGTGCTGGGTATGAAAAAGAGCCAGATCTTTTTCAAAGTGGTTCTCTTGCAGGTTGTCAAGCGCATTGTGGCACCTATGAGCAACGAGATTATCACGCTTGTTAAAGATACCTCGCTGGCGCGTGTTATCGCTGTCGGTGAAATTCTGAAAAACGCCGAGCAGTTTACCAAGCAGGGCTTGATATGGCCGATTTTCTACACGGGCGCGTTTTTCCTGCTTTTCTGCGGCGTGCTGACGCTCCTTTTCCGCTTCATCGAGAAGAAGCTCGATTATTACAAGGGTTAAGGGGGAGAAAGCATGGCATTACTGGAAGTTAAAAACATTATGAAAAGCTTCGGCAGAACCGAGGTGCTCAAGAACATCAGCTTTTCGCTGGAAAAGGGCGAGGTGCTGGCAATAATCGGCTCCTCGGGCTCGGGTAAGACGACTTTACTTCGATGCATCAATTTTCTGGAAACACCGCAGGGCGGCATTATCTCCGTCAATAACGAGGTGCTGTTTGACGCGGCGGATCCTCTGAAAAAGAGAGAAAAAGAAATCCGCAAAAACCGCCTGCACTTCGGTATGGTGTTCCAGCAGTTTAACCTGTTTCCGCAGTACACAGTGTTTGAAAATCTGGTTCTCGCTCCTAAGCTCCTCGCCAAAGAAAAGCTTAAGGAAGAGGGCAGCTACCGAGGCGCGACATCTTACAAGGATGCGGTCGAAGGCATCCGGGCTGAGGCTGAGCAGCTTTTGAAAAAGGTGGGGCTGTCCGAAAAGCGCGACGAGTATCCCTGCAACCTCAGCGGCGGACAACAGCAGCGCGTGGCAATTGCGCGTGCGCTGGCGCTTAATCCCGATGTTCTTTGCTTTGATGAACCGACCTCGGCGCTCGATCCCGAGCTGACCGGAGAAGTGCTGAATGTTATCAAGGGACTAAAAAGCTCCGACAGCACAATGGTTGTTGTCACCCATGAGATCAGCTTTGCGCGCGACGTTGCCGACAGGGTGATCTTTATGGCGGACGGTGTTATCGAGGAAGAGGGCACGCCGCAGCAGGTGATTGAAAACCCGCAGAGCCCGCGTACACAGGCGTTTCTGTCGAGATTCAATCAGTATTCGGATTAATCGTGAGTATTGTATAGGAGACGGTGAAATACCCGTCTCCTTTTGCTTGCCGGGAAAATAAGTACTTGTTGCGCATTAACTTAATCCTTTATATAAATTATACAATATGTCAATGAAAAATAGTAAAAATCACATAAATGGATAGAAAGGACAGAAAAAGTCAAATTTCGCTTGACAAATCTGAAAATTGGGTTAAAATAGTATTAGCACTCAAGGATAGAGAGTGCTAACGACTGATTATGTATTAAAAAAAATAGGAGGCTGTTTTTTTATGAGTATTAAACCCTTGCTTGACAGAGTAGTGTTAAAGGTTGAGGAGGCCGAAGAAAAAACCAAGAGCGGTATCATCCTCTCGTCCGCGGCGCAGGAAAAGCCGCAGTTTGCCACCGTTGTGGCGGTAGGCCCCGGCGGCATCGTTGACGGCAACGAGGTAGAAATGTATGTTAAGGTAGGCGACAAGGTGATCGCGAGCAAGTACGCGGGCACCGAAGTCAAGCTCGACGGCGAGGAATACACCATTGTCCGTCAGTCGGACATTCTCGCCACAGTAGAATAATTTGGGAGGTATTTGATTATGGCTAAGCAGATTGCATACGGAGAAGACGCAAGAAAAGCACTGATGAAGGGCATCGACCAGTTAGCGGACACCGTTAAGATCACCCTTGGACCCAAGGGCAGAAACGTGGTTCTCGACAAAAAGTTCGGCGCTCCCCTGATTACAAACGACGGTGTTACCATCGCCAAGGAAATTGAGCTGGA
>ONEN01000221.1 GCA_900316815.1 uncultured Eubacteriales bacterium
CTCGATGATCGCCGCCTTGGCGTTGGGACCGAACGCGCGGATACCCGCCGCCTCAAGGGCGTCTACCATGCCGTCCGCAAGCGGATCGTCGGGAGCGACAAATACCAGATCAACGGCATTATCCTGCGCGAATTTTACCATGCTCTCCTTGTCCATGACATTGATGGCAACGGTCTCCGCGTCGCGCGAAATGCCGCCGTTGCCGGGAGCGCAATAGAGCTTGTCACATTTGGGGCTCTCGAGCAGCTTTTTGATGAGCGCGTGCTCTCTGCCGCCTGAGCCGATCATTAATATTTTCATAGTTACCTCTTTATCATGCTTTGCAGGCTCTCCGCCGCCCGCACGGCGACGGAAAAGCCGCTGATCCCCTGCCGGATGACCAATCAGTGGTGGAACAGGCGGATACCCGTGAAGCACATGGTCATGTTGTACTTATCGCAGGTCTCGATCACGTTGTCGTCGCGGATGGAGCCGCCGGGCTGCGCCACATACTGCACGCCCGAACGCTTGGCGCGCTCGATGTTGTCGCCGAACGGGAAGAACGCGTCGCTGCCGAGCGAAACGCCGCTGAAGGTGGCAAGCCATGCCTTTTTCTACTCCTTGGTGAGGGGCTCGGGCTTTGTCTTAAAGAACTGCTCCCAAACGCCGTCGGCAAGCACATCCTCATAATCGTCGGAGATATAGACGTCGATGGTGTTGTCGCGGTCGGGACGGCGGATGCTGTCCGCAAAGGGAAGGTTCATTACCTTCGGATGCTGGCGGAGGTACCAGATGTCCGCCTTGTTGCCCGCCAGACGGGTGCAGTGGATTCTGGACTGCTGACCCGCGCCGACGCCGATCGCCTGGCCGCCCTTGGCGTAGCAGACGGAATTGGACTGGGTGTATTTGAGGGTGATCAGCGCAATCAGGAGGTCGCGCTTGGCTTCCTCGGTAAGCTCCTTGTTTTGGGTGACGATATTCTGCATGAGCATAGCCTCGTCGATTTTCAGCTCGTTTCTGCCCTGCTCAAAGGTCACGCCGAACACGTCCTTGTGCTCGATGGGAGCGGGAACATAGTCGGGGTCGATTTTAACAACGTTATAGGTGCCTCTTCTCTTTGTCTTGAGCACCTCCAGCGCCTCGGGCGTGTAGTCGGGCGCGATAATGCCGTCGGAAACCTCTCTCTGGAGCAGCTTGGCGGTCTGCACGTCGCAGGTGTCGGACAGCGCGACCCAATCGCCGTAGGAGGACATTCTGTCCGCGCCGCGCGCCATGGCGTAGGCGGAGGCGATGGGCGACAACTCGAGGTCGTCTACGAAATAAATCTTTTTAAGGGTGTCGGAAAGCTCGGTGGCAACCGCCGCGCCCGCGGGGCTGACATGCTTGAAGGAGGCAGCCGCGGGAAGACCTGTCGCCGCCTTCAGCTCGCGCACCAGCTGGAAGGAGTTGAACGCGTCGAGGAAGTTGATATAGCCGGGCTTGCCGTTGAGCACCTCAACAGGCAGCTCCTTGCCGTCCTGCATGAAAATGCGCGAGGGCTTCTGGTTGGGGTTACAACCGTATTTGAGTGCTAATTCATTCATGGGTATCGTCCCTTTCCATTGATGATATTACTGTTACTGTGCTGTTACTGATTCTTACTGATTCTTGTTGATGATTCTGGAATCCGCCGCGCCCGTGGCTACGTCGATATAGCGGACAAAGAGCGAAACCTTGTTTTCCTCGTTGAGCGCGTTCCAGATTTTGCCGGCAAAGGCGTCGATATCGTCGTCGCCGATCTCCACCAAGGTCGGCTCGCCCTCAAAGCTCGGGAGCGGATTGCCGTCGCCCATGTAGGTGTGGATAAACCTGCCGAGACCCGCGAGCGGCGCGTCATAGGAAGTTCATCTTGCCGTCGGAGCACTTGACGATGCCCGAAATGCGCGGAGTGTAGTTGGGCGCGTCGGGCTCAAATTCACGGGTGCGCAGCGCCTGCTCAAAGGTGAGCTGCTGGTTCATCAGGTTGTAGATGGTGTCGGTCTGGTCGCCGTTGGTGACGATGGTCTTGTTGCCGAGCACGCGCACGGGAGCGTAGATGATCAGCGAGGGGTCGGTGAGCTTGGAGGGGTCGAACGCCTCGGTCTTGATGCCGTCCGCTGTTTCCGCAAAAACGCGGTTGCGGCTGTTTTCGCTTCTGCCCATGATGAAGTAGGCGATGACCGCCTTGGTGCCGTCGGCTGATCTGCCGAGAACAATGCCTCTGCCCGGATAAGTGGTGGAGGCGATTTCTTTGGTGAGTGATACCGCTTTCATAATGTCCTCCTATTCGAGAATTTCCGTTTTGTTGCCGTTTACTTTGATTTTATCTTCACAGAAGAGCGCGACTGCCTTGGGGAGAATCTTCCATTCCGCCTGCTCCATCACTCTTTTCTGGAGAATTTCGGGGGTGTCGCCGTTTTGAACCGCAACGGCCTTTTGTATGATGATGGGACCGCCGTCGCAGATCTCATTGACAAAGTGCGCGGTGGCGCCCGTGACCTTCACGCCCTTTCTGAGCGCCTCCTCGTGAACGCGCAGGCCGTAGTAGCCCTCGCCGCAGAAGGAGGGAATCAGCGCGGGGTGAATATTGATGATCCTGTTTTCAAAGGCGCGGATGACCTGACTGCCGAGGATGGTCATAAAGCCCGCCAGCACAACCAGATCCGCCTTCTTTTCGCGGAGCAGCTTTGTCAGCGCCGCGTCGTAATCGTCGAACGCGTCGAAATCCCTGCGGCGGATGACCGCGGTTTCAATGCCGTTTTCCGACGCGCGGGTCAGGGCGTAGGCGTTGGGATTGGAGGAGATGACGCAGGTGATTCTGCCTGCCGCTATCTCTCCCCTGTGCTGCGCGTCAATGAGCGCCTGCAGATTGGTGCCGCCGCCGCTGACTAAAACAACGATGTTTTTCATTACGCGAACACAACTCCTTCTTTGCCCTCGATGACCTCGCCGAGAACAACCGCGTCCTCGCCGTTTTCCTTCAGGACGGCAAGCGCCTTGTCCGCTTCGTCCTTCGATACGGCGACCACCATGCCGACGCCCATGTTAAAGGTGTTGAACATGTCGTGCTCGCTGATGTTGCCCACGCGCTGCATCAGCTTAAAGACGGGCAGCACGGGAATGGCGTCCCTGGTGATTTTCGCGGAAAGACCGTCGGTGAGCATACGGGGGATGTTCTCATAGAAGCCGCCGCCCGTGATATGCGAAACCGCCTTGACCTCCACCTGCTCCATCAGCGCGAGAATGGGCTTGACGTAGATTTTGGTCGGGGTGAGCAGCGCCTCGCCGAGGGGCTTGTCCAGCTCGGGATAGGTGTTGTGAACGGTTTCCTCGTTGATGTCAAAAATCTTTCTCACAAGGGAGAAGCCGTTGGAGTGTACGCCGGAGGAGCGCAGTCCCAGCAGAACGTCGCCCGCGCAGAGCTTGGAGCCGTCGATCATCCCGGGCTTGTCGGCAAGGCCTACGCTGAAGCCCGCCACGTCGTATTCGTCCTCGGGCATGAGACCGGGATGCTCGGCTGTTTCGCCGCCGATGAGCGCGCAGCCCGACTGCACGCAGCCCTCCGCGATACCCTCTACGATGGAGGCGACCTTCTCGGGGATATTCTTGCCGATGGCGATATAGTCAAGGAAAAACAGGGGCCTGGCGCCGCAGCAGATGATGTCGTTCACGCACATGGCCACCGCATCAATGCCGATGGTGTTGTGCTTATCCAGCAGGAACGCGAGCTTGATTTTGGTGCCCACGCCGTCGGTGCCGCTGACGAGCACGGGTTCCTCCATGCCCTTGCAGTCGGGAGCAAACAGGCCGCCAAAGCCGCCGATACCCGAAACCACACCCGGGATATTGGTGCGCGCGACGTGCTTTTTCATCAGCTCCACGCTTTTGTAGCCTGCGGTGATATCAACGCCTGCCGCCTTGTAACTTTCAGAAAAGCTTTGCATAACAACCTCCGATTAGTTTACTTTTTATTTTTGATTTTATTAGCGTATTTATCCACAAAGAAGTCGGTGGGAACCTCGGCGCTGAACTGCCCCGTAAAGCAGCCGTCGCAAAGCTCGATGTGGCAGCCTGCGGCGGTTTCGCGCAGGCTCTCCACACTGAGATAGCCGAGGGTATCGGCGCCGATTTCGCGCCTGATTTCCTCAATGCTCATCTTGTTGGCGATCAGGTTCTCGCTGTCGCTGATGTCGATGCCGAAGTGGCAGGGATTGACAAAGGGCGGCGAGCTGATGAGCATGTGTATCTCCTTAGCGCCCGCGGCGCGCAAAAGATTAACGATGTGCTGCGAGGTCTGTCCGCGCACGATGGAGTCGTCGATGACCACAATGCGCTTGCCCGCGACATTGGATTTCAGCGCGGTCAGCTTGGTGTGGAGCAG
>ONEN01000210.1 GCA_900316815.1 uncultured Eubacteriales bacterium
ATCAAGCCCACCAAGGAAGAGGAAGAGAGCTTTGTGCCCGACTTCATCTGCTACAACGCCTCCAAGGCGAAGGTGGAGAACTATAAGGAGCTGGGTCTCCACTCCGAGACGGCGGCGCTCTTCAACGTTAAGTCCCGCGAGCAGGTCATTCTGAACACCTGGTACGGTGGCGAGATGAAGAAGGGTCTGTTCTCCATGATGAACTACTACCTGCCCCTGCAGGGCATCGCTTCCATGCACTGCTCCGCCAACACCGATATGGAAGGCAAGAACACCGCCATCTTCTTCGGTCTGTCCGGCACCGGCAAGACCACCCTTTCCACCGACCCCAAGCGTCTGCTGATCGGCGACGACGAGCACGGCTGGGACGACAACGGCGTGTTCAACTTTGAGGGCGGCTGCTACGCGAAGGTCATCGGCCTGGACAAGGAGAGCGAGCCCGACATCTACAACGCCATCAAGAGAGACGCGCTGCTGGAGAACGTTACCGTTGACGCCGAGGGCAAGATCGACTTCGCCGACAAGAGCGTGACCGAGAACACCCGCGTTTCCTATCCGATTGAGCATATCGAGAAGATCGCAAAGAACGTCAACGGCATTTCCTCCGGTCCTGCCGCCGAGAACGTGATCTTCCTGTCTGCGGACGCGTTTGGCGTACTGCCTCCCGTGTCCATTCTCACGCCCGAGCAGACCCAGTACTACTTCCTCTCCGGCTTCACCGCCAAGCTGGCAGGTACCGAGCGCGGCATCACCGAGCCGACTCCCACCTTCTCCGCCTGCTTCGGCCAGGCGTTCCTCGAGCTGCATCCCACCAAGTACGCCGAGGAGCTGGTAAAGAGAATGCAGAAGAGCGGCGCAAAGGCGTACCTCGTCAACACGGGCTGGAACGGCACAGGCAAGAGAATCACCATCAAGGACACCCGCGGCATCATCGACGCGATCCTGGGCGGCGACATCAAGAACGCGCCTACCAAGACCATTCCGTACTTCAATCTGGAAGTGCCCACCGAGCTGCCCGGCGTTGACACCGGCATTCTCGACCCCAGAGACACCTATGCGAATCCCGCCGAGTGGGACGAGAAGGCGAAGGATCTGGCGGCGAGATTTGTGAAGAACTTCAGCAAATACACCACCAACGCGGCAGGCGAGGCGCTGGTAGCGGCAGGCCCGCAGCTTTGATTTTCAATAATTGAAAATTGATAATGGATAATGGATAATGAAGGTCGGGAAGACAGCTTGGCTTGGAAACAGCCTTGTCTTCCCGACTGAATTTATATATTTGTTTTTTGCTTTGTAGGGACGGGGCTTGCCCCTGTCCGAGTGCCTCGGCTGTTGTAACTTCTGAAAACTGTCAATTGACGGCGGTTGCCGTCAGGCTCAGCCCGACTCGTTGCCACGAGGGGGCAAACCGCGCAACCAACGTTCAGCCAAAAACTTCACCCTCATGCCCGCGTCATAAGGCGGCGTTTGTCCGACGTTTTGCCAAACTGACTTTTCCAAAGCCGCACTGACTACAGCGGCACGCTGTTATTCCTTCAGTTTGTTCAGCTTTTCGATTCGTCTTGCCCGCTTGTAGCGGTAAAGAATGTTTTCCGCCCACTCGCGGTCGATCTTGATAAAGCCCTTCAGCTTCTTATCCTTGATGGCGAACTGATCCACTATTTCCTTGGACTTTCCGTAAATCTCAAGGCGCGCCGTCTGCACATAGGGCATGCGCTCCTCGCCCGTGAAGTAGGTGAAGCCCATGGTGTTGCTCTCGCGGTCAAACAGCGAGAGATAGCCGTCCTCCACCTTCACGCCGTCCAGCTTTTTGGACACGGTCTGGCTGATGGCAACCTTTGCCAGCTCGATCGCCATATCGTCCAGCCGCGACTCAAAGATAAATATTTTTTCCTTAAAGGCGTTGAAGTTGGGCACCACGCGCTTGCTGATGCCGCGCAGGCTACTGTAGGCTTCCTCCAGCTCGCGGTCGCACAGCTGAAAGCGCTCTACCCTGGGAATAAAATATACCATGAAGCGGTTTTTCATGTCGTTGTAAAGAATGGGGTAGGTGAGCCGCGCGTTATAGCCGCAGGACGGGCAGGTCCACGCGAACATGCCGCCGCCCAGGACCTTATCGCGAAGCCCCGGGTGCTTGGTGACGTTGACGGAGGTGAAGATTTCCGCTTTGCCAAGCTCGCCGCAGGCGGGGCATACCACCGCTTTGATCGTCATAATGTCAGACATCCTGTTGTCACTCCTTGCGTAATCCTGTTTTCATTATAACAACCATTGGGAATTTTCACAAGTAAATTTTAAAAAAATATTGATTTCTTTGAAATTATCTGTCATAATACTACTGTAACAATGACAGTATTTCAGGCAAAGGAGAATGTATATGGCATTTTTTGATACATTGATCGGCGGCTTTAACAACGCGGTGGAAACGATTTCCGGCGTGGCGCAGAACTTTGTCGAAAAGAACCGCACCAACGCCAAGCTCAACCGCCTCAGAGCGGTGATGAAAAGCGAGAGCGAGCTGATGAACCGCGCCTACATCGCGCTGGGCAAGGGCTATTATGAGCAGATCAAAAAGGGCGACAAGCCCAACTCCGAGCGCGAGGCGAAGCTGGTGGAGCTGATTGATAACTGCAAGGCGAGGATCGCCAGGGCGCGCGACTGCTACCGGAAGATCGTAGAGAGCCGGAACGAGTTTATCTACTCCTCCGTGAACGCCGGCACGACGGAGGAGACCTTTGAGAAGGAGGACGTGGTGGACATCACCGTCGCCTGCTCCAACGAGAACGAG
>ONEN01000209.1 GCA_900316815.1 uncultured Eubacteriales bacterium
AATTTGGACACCAGATAATCACTTCCTTGCTAATTATATTATATATGATACCGTATGCGGTGTCAACTGCTTTTGGAAAATAATTACCGAGCGTGAGAAGCATCCTCACGCTCGGCAAAAGTTTTTTCAGGATTTCTTGTGATTTTACGGTCTAAAATAGTTGATAGTTTAAATGACTGTTTATGTGACTGTTTATGAAGTGTTTGTTTCTTTGCTTCAAGTTTTCTCAACTTGATTGTGGCAGTGCTCAAAACCTCAGTGTTTAAGCCGATTTTCAGCATTTTCGCGTAATTTTGCAAAAGAAAAGAGACGGCTGAAAAACCGTCTCTAATGGTCGAGGTGACAAGATTCGAACTTGCGACTCCATCGTCCCGAACGATGTGCGCTACCAAACTGCGCTACACCTCGAAATAAAACAGCCTCGACATACATCGAGGCTGTGCTGGCTGAGGAATAGGGATTCGAACCCCAACAAACAGAGTCAGAGTCTGTCGTGCTACCGTTACACTATTCCTCAATATTTGTTACATCTCGTATGCAACGATAGTTATTATAGCAGCAAATGTTTGATTTGTCAACACTTTTTTCAAAATATTTTCAACTTTTTTAATTTTTCTTAATCCGCAGGTCGCTCCCAAGGAAATCCAGCTTCTGCGCGGCACCGTTAATGCGCGAAACAAACCGTCCGGAGTAGTCTCTTTCCAGCTCCGCCATGCTCAGATTGGTGCTGATGATGACGGGGCGGTGGTTTAACATTCGCGCGTTGAACAGTGTGTACACCTGCGAATCCGTGTAGGAGCTGTGATTCTCGGTGCCGAGGTCGTCAATAATCAGAAGATCACAGGCGGTCAGCGTTTCCAGAATGTCGCCGCCCTCCCTGTCGCGGGAAAAACGTTCGCGCTCCAGCTTGATGACCAACTCGGGCGCGGAAACATACATCACCCCGTAACCGCGGCGGATCACCTCGTTCGCGATGGCGAGGGACAGATGCGTCTTGCCCAGACCGGTCGCGCCCTTCATGAGAATACTCTGCGAATGCGGCGTAAAGCTGTTGGCGTATGCCTTGCAGAATTTAAAGATTTTATCCATGTGATTATACGGAATGATTCCCGTGGCGGGGTCTTTCACCTTGCTGTACTGGTACACATCACGGTTCTGTCCCCCAGCTCATAATAACCCGTATCGCCGCATTTGGCGCAGGTATAGTGCGGCTCCAGCGCGTTTTCAGCGTATCCGTTGGCAGTCAGCAACGCGCGCAGCTCCGCCTGCAGGGCAAGATTGCGCTCCTTCAGTACGGTCATTTCCGCCACAACATCTCCGCCGCGCAGTACGGCTCTGACCGCCGCTGTGCCGCAGGAGGCAATTTCCTGCTCCAGCTCACGCGCGCGGGGGTATTTTTCATAGATTTCCTTACGGCGCCCGTCCGCCTGCTTCTCCGCCGTCAAACGCCTTTGTGCCAGCCTGTCTGCCGCGTTTTTATATACACTGCTGCTGTATCCCATATGCTACCTCAATCTATAAAGTCCAGTGTGTCAATCTTTTCCAGCTCGTTAATATCGTAGGAAGCGTTGGGCTTGCCGGCGGGCTTTGCCTTCGGTTTGCCCTTTGACGTTTCGGTCGCCCTCAAATCATCCATGTTTTTGATTCCCAGTGCCTCCCACTTTTTCAGGATGCCGTCTATGTAATTGAATTTCAGCTCTCCCTTGCTGTCCACACAGCGCTCATACGCCTCGCGCAGCATGGGCGCGGAGAACTTCCACTCCCCTACCCACTTAGTGCTGTATTCCAATTGCTTCTTCGTGGGAGAACCGACATTTTGCATACCGAATGTGGAGGACACCAAAGAAAAGCATTTGGTCGAGTGGTTCGCCTGCGCGATTTTCCGATCCGCCGACTCCACCGAATCAATGCCCTCGTCCGCCCAGGTGATGCCGATTTTCTCCACGGTGCGCATGTTTCCCTTGTCGATGCCGACGCAGTACTGAATCAGCATGAGTATCACGTCGAGCCGCAGTCCGCAGGTATCCTTGAGCATGAGCAGCGTTGCCACATCGGAATTGGAGAGGGTCTTGCCCAGCATGGTCTGCGCTTCACTGACCAGGATTTTCAGATCCTCGTCTACCGCCAGCCGCTGCGAGGTAAACACATAATCGGGCTTTTGCGGCTTGGTCACCACAAACCGCTGCTTCTGCTGCTCCACCTGCTGCGAAACTTCGGCAGCAGTGGGAACTGTTTTTGGCTCTTTTAATTCTATTTTGGAAATATCAGGCTGCTTTATTTCCTTTTCGGAAGATTGCGGTGCGTAGACGCCGTTGCTTTTTTGCAGCACGCCCCTGCTGACCCAATAGTCGAGCGCTTCGGGAATATCGGTGACATTGACACCCGTTGCAACGGAAATATCGTCCAGCTCGGGTTCTTTATCCGCGTTGCGCAGCAAATACAGCAGCACCTTGAGCTTGACGCCGTCGGCGAATTTCAGTCCCTCGTCGACAATCTGAGACGGCACCGCAAAAACCGACCGCCAGGCACCGAGATTGATCTTTATTGACATAGTAAAAAACCTCTGTAGTCATTGGTGAATTTTTATTTTATCACAAATGGGAAAAAATGAAATAAGAAAAAAGAAAAATAGAAAAAAATTCAAAAGTCACGCTGTGCTTCCAAGGCAAAAAAGTGAGCGCGCCGAAGCACGCTCATCCGGATGTCGTTATTTTTGCAGGGTTCCCTGGCTGGCACATTTGAGATAGGCATTGATGAAGCCGTCAAGGTCACCGTCCATTACCGCCTGTACGTTGCCTGTTTCAAAGCCCGTGCGGTGGTCCTTTACCATCGTGTAGGGCATGAACACATAGCTGCGGATCTGAGAGCCCCAGGTGATTTCCTTCTGCACGCCCTTGATGTCCTCAATGCGCTCCAAATGCTCGCGCTCCTTGATTTCCATCAGCTTGGACACCAGCATTTTCATCGCCACATCGCGGTTCTGGTACTGACTGCGCTCTACCTGGGAGGCAACCACGATGCCGGTGGGAATATGCGTCAGACGCACCGCAGAGGATGTCTTGTTGACCTTCTGACCGCCCGCGCCGCTCGCACGGTACACGTCCATTTTGATTTCCTCGGGAGGAATATTCACTTCAATATTGTCGTCAATTTCGGGCATAACCTCCAACGAGGAAAAGCTCGTGTGGCGCCTTCCCTGCGAATCGAAGGGTGATACGCGCACCAGACGATGAACGCCCGCCTCGCTTTTGAGGTAGCCATAGGCGTTTTCACCCTCAACCAGCAAAACGGCGCTCTTCAGTCCCGCTTCGTCGCCGTCGAGGTAATCTACCTCCTTCACCTTGAAGCCGTGCGCCTCAGCCCAGCGGTTATACATGCGGTAGAGCATCTCAGCCCAGTCCTGCGCCTCCGTTCCGCCCGAGCCCGCATGGAAGGTGAGAATAGCGTTATTTGGACAGATCCTCTTCTTCATTGGCAAGCTCAATCAGCGCCTGGGCGTCCTCGTACTTGGACACCAGCGTATTGTATGCCTCAACCTTGCCTTTGAGCGCGCCTGTTTTTTGCAATACCTGCTGGGACTTTTCGACATCGTCCCAGAATCCCGGCTCTGTCGCGCGCAGCTCGAGCTGCTGAATCTCCGACAGCATACTCTTCATGCCCAAGGCGTCTGACAGGTCGTCAATCTCAGGCTTTAATGCCTGAAGGGAAAGCATTAATTCTTCAAACTGTATCATATGGCACCTTCTCCCATTTATCTAAATAATTATTATAACAAAGAACGGAATAAATGTAAACGCATTTTTAAATATTTATATTTGAAATTTTGTTGCATTATTCTTTGAGATTTGGTATAATAAGTAAATATAATGAAATACGGAGGAATTTATGGAATTTACTGAATATACCTGCCCCGTATGCAATAAGCGGTTTGTAAACGGCGATGATGTTGTTGTCTGTCCCGACTGCGGCGCACCGCATCACAGAGAGTGCTGGGAAAAAACCGAACGCTGTTTCTACGCGGAGAGGCACGCTGCCGGTTTTAGCTTCGAAAATGCCGGAAGCGAAGAAACCGACAGCGCCGACAACGGAGAAAACGCTGCCGGCAAAACGCTCATCTGCCCGCGCTGCGGAGCCGAAAATGCCGGCACCGACTTCTTCTGCGGTACCTGCGGCTTCCCCCTCAACGAAAAAGACAAAACCGAGCCGCCCAAAACAGAGCAAACGCAGAACCGGGCGCATGGCACGCCCTTTGGCTTTGGCTCGGCGGGCGCGCCGATGTATGATCCGATGGCGGGAATGAAAAGCGATGAAGAAATCGCTCCCAACGTCAATGTAGGCGAAGCGGCTAAATTCATCGGCAAGAATACCCCCTACTATCTGCTTGTGTTCAAGCGGATCAAACAGTTCGGCTCAGGCAAATTTAACTTTTCTGCATTTTTGTTTACGGGCGCCTTCTTTATCTATCGCAAAATGTATGTACACGGCATTATCCTGATACTTGCCATGATTGGTATCACTGTCGGCTCCACTGCCATTACCATGTCCAACACATGGATGACACAGATGGAATACAACGATCTGGTGACCGGCATCTACGGCGGCACACTGGGCGCGGGGAAAATGAATATGCTGATGCTCAGCGCGGGGCTGAGTCTGCTTCGCTACGGCATTATGGTATTCAGCGGACTGAGCGCCAACAAGCTCTATTACAAGCACTGCGCCAAAAACATCAGCCTCATTAAACAAAACAACAAAGACGGCGGACTTAACAAAGAATTGGAAACACGCGGCGGCGTCAATTTGCCTATGGCTATCAGCTTTTTTGCGGCGTTTGCCGTCATCTATGAACTGTGTAATTATTATCTGCTGTTTCAGCTGTGATTGAATGTTATTATGTTACGAAATCGGAGGACACACACTATGAAAATACGCAAGGCGGTCATTCCCGCAGCAGGCTTTGGCACCAGAGTGCTGCCCGCCACCAAGAGCTTTCCTAAAGAAATGTTCCCTATTGTGGACAAGCCTACTATTCAGTACATCGTAGAGGAAGCTATTCATGCAGGCATCACAGATATTCTGATTATCACCAACCGCGGCAAAGGTTTGATTGAAGACCATTTTGACCGCTCTCCCGAGTTGGAGCAGATTCTTGAGAAAAGCGGAAAGGCCGAGTTCCTCAATCTTGTAAAAAGCATTTCCGAGCTGGCGAACATCCACTTTATCCGCCAAAAGGAGATGAAGGGATTGGGTCATGCCATTCTCAAAGCCAAGTCGTTTGTCGGCAACGAGCCCTTTGCGGTACTGTTTGGAGACGGCGTTATTATCAGCAAGCAGAAACCTGCTATTCAACAGCTGATCGAACACTACGGCGAATTCGGCGAGGGCGTTGTCGGCGTGAAAAAAGTCGAGGCAAGCGAAATTCATAAATACGGCTCTCTCAAAGTTGACAAGCTACACGACAACGTGTTCGCCTGCACCGATATGCGCGAAAAGCCTCAGACCCCCGAGGAGGTGCTTTCGCTTTATTCCATCCTCGACCGCTGCGTCCTGCCGCCCTCTATCTTTGAGATACTGGAGCGCACCAAGCCCGGCGTCGGCGGTGAAATCCAACTGACGGACGCCATGCGAGAGATTGCCGTCACTAAGGGCATGACCGCTGTGGAATTTGAAGGCAAGCGCTACGACATGGGCAACAAGTTCGGTATTTTGCAGGCACAGATCGAGGTTGGTCTGGATCACCCCGAAACAAGCGATTTACTGAAAGCCTACATTAAGGATTTGGCAGCTACGCTTTAATCAACCGATAATAATAAAAAGGACAGCCGCGGCTGTCCTTTTTATTATTATATTATTCGGTTGCTTTTCTGCGTTTTTCCAACAAGCCGTTCAACCCGAAGCCCGTGGCGATTCCGAGAATCGGAATGACCGGAATACAGTAACGGATGTTTTCCGTGCACACATAAGGGAACTGGAAACAGAAAGCGACATAAGAAATGATAATGGTAAAGAAGATAACGGCGAAAAACAGCCTTGTCATTAAATCCATGCCTGTGTTCCGCTTGAACAGCATCCAAATCAAAGAGACAACTCCAATCAGCGCCAGTACACAAGCGATGATCACCATTGCCACCGGCAGCGGATTGACACTCCCCTGTTGGCTG
>ONEN01000208.1 GCA_900316815.1 uncultured Eubacteriales bacterium
TCTGCCGCGACCACGGGTGGACGAAGCACGCCTGTTCCAGCGCACACACGCCGTCGAGGTGCGCCTTGGTCATCGGCTCAATCCTCATAGCGCGCGATCAGCTCCTCCACCGCAGCGGCGAGCACGTCGCGGCACATGCGGTAGGTCTCGAGGCTGCCGCCGTAGGGGTCGACGACGCCGATGATCTCGACCTTATCCTCGGGGATGCCGATGCTCTCGGTCAGGATCGTCGCGTGCGACAGCGACATGCAGTAGATTTTCTCGAATTCCTCGAGCTGGAAGTCATAGACGAAGTGGGTGCGGTGGCCGCTGATATCCACGCCGATCTCCCGACAGACCGCCAC
This sequence comes from uncultured Eubacteriales bacterium, assembly GCA_900316815.1. Lineage (GTDB taxonomy): Bacteria > Bacillota > Clostridia > Oscillospirales > Acutalibacteraceae > Ruminococcoides. The sequence goes on from ONEN01000208.1 coordinate 345, forward strand.
GGCATTCTCCGCCGGGGCGAGTCCCGGTACCGCCGCCATGCCGAAGCTGACCGCGCGGACGTCCAGACCCTTCTCCTCCGCCCGTTTGTTGAAGATCCCCTCCGCCATCGGGCTGCGGCAGGTGTTGCCCGTGCAGACGAAGGCGATGACCCGCTGCTTATCCTTTTGCATCATACCACGTCCTTCCGACAGCCGCGTCCGCCGTCAGCGGCACGTCGAGCTGTACTGCGTTTTCCATCTCTTCCTGTAAGAGCGCGGCGACGCGGGCGCTTTCCTCCTGCGGCGCTTCGACGATCAGCTCGTCGTGCACCTGCAAAACCAGCCGCGCGCGCAAGCCCTCTTTTCTCAATCTCTCCTCGACGCGCACCATGGCGATCTTGATGATGTCCGCCGCGGTGCCCTGGATGGGCATGTTCCGCGCGACGCGCTCACCGAAGGCGCGCATCATGTGCTTGCCGGAGCTTAGCTCGGGCAGATAGCGCCGCCTGCCGAACATCGTCGACACATAGCCGTCGCGCTTTGCCTGCTCGACCACCTCGTGCATATAGCGGTCGACGCCGCTGTAGTGTGCGAGATAGCTGTTGATATACTGCGATGCTTCTTTCATCGAAACACCGATGTCCTTGCTCAGCGAGAACGCGCCGATGCCGTAAACGATGCCGAAATTGACGGCTTTGGCGCGGCTGCGCATGAGCGGTGTCACCATTTCCAGGGGCAGGTTGAACACCTGCGAGGCGGTGATGGCGTGGATATCGTCGCCGTTGCGGAACGCCGCCTTCATATTTTCGTCGCGCGCGATATGTGCCAGCACGCGCAGCTCGATCTAAGAATTTCCGCATTTCGCGCCCTAATTCGGTGCGCACGGGGATGTTCTGCAGGTTCGGCTCGGTGGAGCTGATCCTGCCCGTGCGGGTCTCGGTCTGGTTGAAGCTTGAGTGGATCCTGCCGTCGGCGGCGATCACCTTGAGCAAGCCCTCGCAGTAGGTGGAGTTGAGCTTTGCCAGCGTGCGGTACTGCAGCACCATCTCCACGACGGGATGCTCATAGCGCAGACCCTCGAGCACCTCCGCGTTTGTGCTGTAGCCGCTTTTGGTTTTCTTTTTCGCGGGCAGTCCCAAATCCTCAAAGAGGATCTTGCCGAGCTGCTTGGGTGAGTTGATGTTGAAGCGGCTGCCCGCCGCCTGATATATTTCCTCCTCAAGCTGCGCGATCTGCGCCGAAAGCGCCGCGCCGTAGTCGGCAATGCCCTGACGGTCCACGCCGAAGCCGACGTTTTCCATTTTGGCGAGCACCCGCGCGAGGGGGATCTCGATGTCAAAGAGCAGGCTCTCCTGCCCGTTTGCCCTGATTTCATTCAGCAGCTTGTCGCAGAGCCTGCGATACACCGCCAGCGCACGGTAGGGCTTGTGCGCCTCGTCGTCCGCGACGGGCAGCTCGATCCTGTTTGCCGCGCAGAGATTCTCGTCGGTGTAGTCCTTGGAGGACGGCTCGAGCAGATACGCCGCAAGCTCCACGTCGAATAATTTGGCGCGCACCTCCGTGCCGCGCGCGTCCGCGTAGGCAAAGAGCGCCTTGCTGCCGCGCAGATACAGGGTGCGGCCTTCGTCGGCAAGCAGCGAGTCGAACAGCGCCTCGTCCCGGGAGAGGTACACCGTACCGTCCGAGGCGACCGCGAAGTGCTTTAACACCTGATCGGTTATCTCAAATTGCAGAAAAATTTCCTTTTCATTAATATGGGGGATTTCTCCCTCTTTTACACACAGCACCGCCGTCTCCGCAGCAGCCTCCGCCGCGTCGGGGGAAACCTCCAAATCGTACTTGTCAATGAGCGAAAACAGCTCCAGCCGCGCCATATAGCGCGCGCAGGCGGCTCTGTCCCGCATAATGACGCGGTAGTGTTCAAGCTCCGTGTCGATCGGCGCGTCCTTAACGATCTCGCCGAGCATACGGCTTAGCAGCGCATTGTCCTTTGACGCCGCCAGCTTTTTACGCACGCCGGGCTTGATATCCAGCTCATCGAGGTGGTCGTAGATATACGCCACGCTGTGGTAGCGCTGAATCAAATCGCCAGCCCCCTTGGGACCGATGCCCGCCCCTTGATTTCAATCAGCTCGGCGGGCGTTACGCCGTAATCCTCGCGGATCTTACCGGGCGTATAGAGGATATCGTCGCGGTTGGTGCAGAGGTGGACATGGGTTTTGTCGCTGACCAGCTGCAGGCTGTCGCGGTCCCCCGTTGCGATCACGCACTCGTTGCCGCTGTTCTCGCAGGCGGCGGCGAAGGTGCCAAGGATATCGTCCGCCTCGTAGCCCTCGCAGGTCACAATGGTATAGCCGAGCAGTCCGAGCAGCTCCCTGAGCGGCGGCATCTGGCTCGCCAGCTCCGGCGGCATACCCTTGCGCGTCGCCTTGTAGCCGTCGTAAGCCTTATGGCGGAAGGTGGGCGCCTTGAGGTCAAAGGCGACCGCCACCGCGTCGGGATTTTCTTCCTTTTCTATTTTGCGCAGCATCGTCAGAAAGCCGTAGATCGCGTGGGTAAACTGCCCTTCCCTGTTCGTCAGCGGGCGGATCCCGTAAAACGCGCGGTTGACAATGCTGTTTCCGTCAACAACCAGTAATCTCATAGCTTATACATCACATCCGTAATAACGCCGTTTTTGTAGTAGATGCGCGGCACACGCTTGCCCACCAGACACACCACCTCGTAATTGATGGTGTCGGTGTTCCGCGCCAGCGTGTCGGCGGTCGGCTCGCCGTGCTCGCCCGTGCCGAATACGATCACCTCGTCGCCCACCTTGACGTCCTCAATGCCGGTCACATCGAGCATGGTCTGATCCATGCAGATTCTGCCGACGATCTTGGCGCGTCTGCCGTTCACCAGCATATAGCCGTCCCTGGCGTTCTGGCGCACAAAGCCGTCCGCGTAGCCGATGGGGACCGTGGCGATTTTCATATCCCTTTCGGCGGTGAAGGTTCTGCCGTAGGAAATATCCGCTCCCGCCCTGAGCGTCTTGACATAGGCGACGGTGGTTTTGAGCGTCATGGCAGGCTGCAGATCGAGCTTGCCGCTGAGCTTGGGCGAGGGCGCCAGCCCGTAGAGAATGATGCCCGCGCGCACCATGTCGCAGTAGGTCGCCGCATAGTCCTCGATGGCGCCGCTGTTGGAGCAGTGTACGATCGGAATATGCAGCCCTCTCTCCTCCAGCGCGTCCCGCACATGCGTAAAGTTTTCAAACTGCTTTCGGGTGAAGTCCCTGCCCTCCGCGCTCTCGTCGGAGACGCAGAAGTGGGTGAACAGTCCCTCGGGCTGCAGGTTGGTAAGGGCGCACGCCTCGCAGATCTCATCCACCGAGGCGTCGTCGCGCGGGAACGCCTGGCACATAAAGCCGATGCGGCTCATGCCCGTGTCGCACTTGATATGGATTTTGCAGACGCAGCCGTACTCGGCGCACTGTGCGGAAAGCGCCTTGGCGTAGTCGAGCGAGAAAACCGCCTGCGAAATATTATACTGCGCCAGCCGCTGCGCGTCGCGCACCGGGGTGTAGCCCAGAATCAGGATCGGCAGCTTCACGCCCGAGGAACGGATCTCGATGCCCTCGTCGATATTGCTCACGGCAAAAAAGTCGGCGCCCAGCTTCTCGTAAATGCCGCTCAGCTCCTCCGCACCGTGACCGTAGCCGTCCGCCTTGATGACGCAGCAGATTTTGGGGCCGTTGCCCACCTTCTTTTTGATCTCGTTAAAATTGTGCATGATGGCGTCCAGTGAAATTTCCGCCCATGTTCTCTTTACAAAATCCATTTTACTCTCCGTGTTTCTATAAAAGATAGCTAATTAGTATTATACTATTTTTTCATCTGCAAATCAACATCTCGCGGAAGATTTGCATTTATTTTTCCATAATTTTCATTTTATGCGGATTTCTCTTGATTTTTGCAGGCGTATTTGGTAGAATGGATAAGTATTCATGCTTTAGTGCATTAATATTATAAAATTTCACAGGAGGAACACTATGAGTACAGACAAGATCATTACCTTGGTCGCCTTTGCGTTTTACATGATCCTGATGATCGTCATCGGTATCTTTTACTCAAGGAAAACCAAGAATAATGAAGATTATTTTCTGGGCGGCAGAAACCTCGGCGGCTGGACAGCGGCGCTCTCGGCACAGGCTTCCGATATGAGCGGCTGGCTGCTGATGGGTCTCCCCGGCGCCGTGTACCTGGCGGGCACGGGCGAGGTCTGGATCGCCATCGGTCTGCTGGCAGGCACCATTCTCAACTGGTACATCGTTTCGGCGCGTCTCAGAAAATACACCATCATGGCGGGCAACTCGCTCACCATTCCCAGCTTCTTTGAAAACCGTTACCGCGACAAGAGGGGCATCATCAAAATTGTCGCCGCGATCATCATCGCGTTATTCTTTGCAGTTTACACCGCTTCGGCGTTCAGATCGGGCGCCAAGCTCTTTGAAACACTGTTCGGCGACACCATCGAAAACGCCTACGTCATCGGTCTGGTTATCGCCGCGGTTGTTATTCTCATCTACACCCTGCTCGGCGGCTTTAAAGCAGTGTGCACCACCGACTTCATCCAGGGTATGCTGATGCTGGTGGCTATTCTGGCAGTGCCGATCGTCGCCTACACCATCATGACCTGGGACACCGGCTTTGCCTCCGCGCTGCAGAGCAAGGGCGTCAGCAATCCGTCCAACTTTCTCGACTTCATGAAGAATGACGACGGCTCTGCTGTCACCCCCGTTTCCATCATCTCCAACCTCGCGTGGGGTCTCGGCTACTTCG
>ONEN01000205.1 GCA_900316815.1 uncultured Eubacteriales bacterium
AGCACGGTGCCGCCGGTCGAATCGGCTTCGGCGTGCTTCGGTCTGGTGTTGTCGGTACCGTCCGGCTGGTCGTTAGTGATGGCGGTCTCCGCCGTCGGTTCGCCGGTGTCGAGGTCCGTCATTATCTCTCCTCCTCCTCCTCAGAATCGTCCTTGGTTGAGCGCCGCCTGCAGGGCGCGTGCGGTCGCGGGGCCGAAGCTCGCATCCTGCGCCAAACCGTAATGCGCTTGGATGGCCTTGATGGTCGCCGGGCCGAGCAGGCCGTCCACTCCGCAGCCGAGTCGGCGCTGCACGGCGCGGATCAGATCACTGCCGCCAGCCCCGTAGCGGACCACCGAGCTGTCGATTGCGGGACGCGCGTAGGTCCTGCCGTCCGGCACCTGCTGGCCGCTGATGATGCCATCCACCGAAGTGCCCATCACCTGCTGCCAGCGGCGTACCGTGGCCGGGCCGACATTGCCATCCACTGCGATAGCACCGGAATTGGCGGCTGGAACGGAAGACTGGGCGCCCTGGTATCTCAGATAGCAGTCCCACGGATAGTCGTAGTAGCCCCTGATGTTGGTTTCGCGGCCTTCGCCTGTCGAATGCGTCAGCTGCTGCAGCAGATCGTCCTGCCGCATATCGCGGCTGCCATTGGAGCGGGTTCGCTTGTGACTCACGTCGATGTCGCCATAGATGGTGTTGAGCGAGTCGAGCGTGTAGCGGTACAGCGCCGTTTCCTTCTGCGCGACGGTCATGTGCTCCCATGCCTTGGGCGCCTTTTGCTTGGCGGGGTCCGCCCAGAAGTCGGAGTAATGGAAGTCCGCCAGCAGCTTCATGCCGTATGCTGCCGCGCGTTTGCCGATTTGCGCGGCGGTTTCCACATCGCAATTGCCGCCGCCGTAGCCGTTGCCGCTGCTGTCGCGCGGATCGTTCCAGATGCGCACGCGGATGTAATTGACGCCGTTCTCGGCGAGCAGGGCAAAGAGGTCCCGCTCCCCGCCCGATTCACTCTTAAAGGTGACGCCCGCGTTTTCGAGCGAAATCACCGACGACACATCCATGCCGCGGATGAAGTCGGGGCGTTGAAAGTCGATTTTCTCCACCGTTATGCTGTCCCTCACAGGGGCGCGCAGCTCAGCGGCGGAAGCACCGCAGGCGCCGCCCAGTGCAAGCAGGGCGGACAAGCCCCAAGCGGCGGCATGTTTGAGTAACCTCATGGCAATACCCTCTTTCCGAAAGAATAATACAGAATAATAGTTATAGTAGTACAATCCGTTTGGTTTCATTATAGCATAAGCGCGCCGAAAAGCAACAAAATTCCCGCTGTTTATTCATCTGCGACGGCATGGGGAAAAATATTTACAATTTTCCAAAGTCGATTATTGACGAGCACTATAATATGTGATATTATATAACGCGGCAGAAAGGTATACCTATTTACAGAGAGTGCAGAGAGCGCGGCAAGACGGCGCTTACGCAAAAGGCGCCTTTCTGTTTTCGGAAAATCGGCATGATTCAGAGTGATGACAGTGACACATTACCAACCTGTCCGCGGCAAGTCCGGGGACTCCATCACCTACGGCATCGCCCTCTATGACGGCGGGGTCTGCGTCGGGGAGATTCCCGACATTTCAGACAACAAAACAGACATAGATAAGCTCACGGCGCTGCTGAACGAGGAGGCTGTGGAGCCTTGTCACTTTCAGGATGTGGTGGAGGACTATCTGACCGATTTTGAAGTGTAATGCTAAAATACTGTATTGCCTTTCTGTGTGTTTTGCACATAATATTATTATGAAATTTGGATTGCATGTAAGAATAAAGTGATGTATAATGAAACTGGTACCATTTTATAATTAAAGGAGGAATTACCTTGCAAAAAGTTACAAAAAGATGGATTTCCGTATTGCTGACGGCAGTTCTGCTGGGCAGTCTGTTTATGCTTACGCCTCTGTCTGCCGCCGCTGCGGAAAATGAAACGGGTTCGCTGAGCGTATCGGCAACCTCCAACTATTTCCCTGCGGCAGAGAACTTCTACAGTGATTTCAGCACGCTGGAGGACGAAAACGGCGATGTGTTTGTTACCGTAGAATACAAGCTTCTTGCAATCGGCAAGTATCTGGTCAATATTGACCTTGGCGAGCTTACCTATGACCCCGCTGTTCTGGAGTGGGACGAGAGCTACAACCAGTTCGGCGACGGTCGCACTGCGCGGCTGGATCTGTTCCCCTTTGCCGCTGAGAACGACCTCGGCACGGGCGTTTGCCGCAAGACGGCAGACGGCAGAATCGTCGGCAACTTCTCTTCCGTTAATCCCCCTGCATGGGCGTATAACGAGGACGACACGGCGGTAACGGTCGTCAAGGCAGTCTTTAAGGTGCTCGACCGCAGCGCGGGCGACACGACAGTCAACTGTGACATCGAGTACATGGCTCTTTGCGACGAGGACGCCGTAACGCCCTATACCCAGTACCAGGCAGTTGCGCAGAGCGTTGTGGACGATACCCTCGTGCTGGGTGAGACGCGCTCCACCGTTATCAACCCCGAGGCGCCGGTCTCCTGTGTTATCGACGGTATTTACTATGTGAAGGGCGTTCCCACCTATGCGGGACTGATTCAAATCGACGGCGATTACTACTACGCGGGCGGCCACGGCATTCTGTTCAAGAACGGCACCATGACTGTCTACAACAGCAAATCCAACGATCTGCTGCCCAAAGGCGACTACACCTTTGACGCGGACGGCAAGCTGGTATTCCCCGAAGGCGGCACAGGCGTTGTGGGAGATATCTATTATGAAAACTACGCTCCCAAGAACGCGGGACTGGTGAAGGTAGGCGACGATTTCTACTTCTCCATGAAGGACGGCAAGATCTTCAAGAACGGCGTCAAGACCTTCTTCAGCAC
>ONEN01000203.1 GCA_900316815.1 uncultured Eubacteriales bacterium
GCCGTGCGCCGCCTCGATGCGGATGATCGTATCGGCGAGAAAAAAGTAATCCGACCTGTCCAGGCCGTGGAAGTGGATTCTCCTTCCGTGGAGAAGTTCAATTTTTGTCCGGTGCAGCACCTCGTGAAAGTTGTTCGGGTAAATCACATCGTCTTCGTGCTTTGCGTGCGGATTTGAGATGTGGCAGACCAGAATCCGCGGCTCCTTGGTTCTGACGCCGCTTTCATCCTCAGAAACGCGCTCGCACCACGTCAGCAAAATCCGTTGGCTCATTACAATATCGTGATTATCGGGATAATGAGTAGTGACGTGAAAACTGATCATAACATCGCAGTAGGACGGGTGAGAGGAAATATGCACTGCCTCTATATTCCCCAAAGAGAATTTCAAGCTGTGTTCCTCGGCATTCCAGACCTCAATCATTCTTTCTCTGCCGCGCAAAAACTGCCCCTCGGCGGGACCGTACCACAGCGCGTCGTCGTCCATGTGGCTGAGAAACGGCATATAGTCGTTTTCATAATACTTTATTATCAGCTCCGCCGACAGATCGGCAATATGTTGTTGATTCATAGCAGGCTCCTTGTGCGGGGATATACGCCAATTATAACAAGGTCAAAAAAGAATTACAAGTTATTTTTTCCGTTTTACAGGTTGTTTTTGATTTCATATTGACTTATTTGTTTTGAATACTGTACAATCATAATATAACATAATCACGCAAAGCAAGGAGGATTGTCCTATGAAAAAGAAGATGCTGAACCTTTCCGCCATCGTATTGACGCTTTGTCTGCTGATCGGCGCACTGCCGCTGAGCGTCTCCGCCGCGGAAAGCTACTCCGTTACCTTTGAGTACGATTACAGCAAGGGTTTCGCGGGCAGAATGGACGGCGGCGATCCTGTCAGTGCGAACACCCGCGTAACCGTATGCGTCAACCCCGACGTCGGGTACGAGGTGGACGAGGTTTATTACATCAATTCCGGCGGAACAAAAATAAAGCTGACCTACGGCGGCTCGGCTGTACCCGGACAGAACAACAATTTTTCCTACTATTTCACCATGCCCTCTGAAAACGTCAAGGTCTGCGCGACCTTTAAGGACGCTTCAGCATACCGCGTCACGGTGCAGCAGCCCGATAACGGCCGGGTCGCGGTCAAGGGAGCGTATACCTACAGAGAAGACTGCCTTGACCTTCTTCCGGGAACCGATGTGGATGTCTGTCTGTACCCCGAAGACGGCTATGTGTTGGATTCCGTCTGGCTGGAGCGCAAAAGCAACGGGCAGTTCATTTCGGTCGGCATCACGAGCCGGTATCACACCGCCCGCTTCGAAATGCCTCCCTGTGACGTCACCCTCAAGGTAACATACCGTCCCGCCGTAAACAATTACAGGCTGACCGTCAAGCAGGCGACCGGCGGCACTGTATCCGTCGATCCGTCCGGCGACACCTTTAGAGAGGACGCTTATCTGAGAGCCTATGTGTACGAGGAGGAAGGCTACCGCCTTGACAGCCTGCTGGTACGGATAAACGATATCTAACTGGTAGAAGCCGAAAAGGTCGCTTTCTGGTACGAATTCCACATGCCCTCGGGCGACACGACGATCACCCCGGTATTCGTTGCGCGCAGGGAGATCGAATATATCTGGTATGACGATAACGGAAGCATACTCGACCACAAAATCGGCTACGAAGGCAGAACAGAGCCTGTTACCGACGCTGTCCCTCATAGAGAACCGGACGCGGAAGGCGAATTCACCTTCGATCACTGGGAGAAAGATTACCACTACAATCCCGTTATTTACCGGCCTGTATTCAGAAGATCGGCTCACGGTGCGGAATTCCGGAACGTACAGCTTTCCAAAACCTCGGGTTATCCCGGTGATTTAATTAATATAACAGCACGTCTGGTCGATCTGGAAACGGAGAAGCTTATCACCCGCAGCAGCATGAACTTCATACTGCTGAAAGACGGTGAGACCATATTCTCAGGCAGGGCTCCGGTCAATACTCCCCGTGAGGACTACAGATACGAAAATGTGCGCGGCTACTTTAAAATTCCCGATAAGACGGAAGCCGGAAAATACACCCTTCGGCTGTACTACAACGGCGACGAAGGCGAAACGGCTTACGACACGGAAATAACCGTTTTAGCGCAGACAAATGCAAGCCTCACGCTTACGGCTCCCCGTCAGGCGGCGGCAGGCGAAGTCTTTGAAGCAGAAGGCACGTTAAAGACGGACAGCGGTGATGCGGTCGCAAACGCAACGATTTATATCGCTCATAACAACAGAGGGGTATATAGTTCAGCCGTGACCGACGGCAACGGAAATTTCAAGAGAACTTATTCTATCACGGACGAGGGCTTGGCTACCCTGCAAGCCGAAAACACCAATACGCAGTACAGCTGCGAAACAGCGGAAGCTCCGATCTACATTTACGGCGGCGACCACAGCGTCACGGTTTCGCAGGCGGAACACGGAACAGCCCACGCAGACATATCCTCGGCAAAATGCGGCGACGTCGTTACGCTGACAGCGACCCCCAAAAACGGTTACCGGCTCAGGGAGTGGGAGGTCGTATCGGGCGGAATTGAAATTGAAAACGATTCCTTTGTCATGCTCACGCAGGACGTGGAAATCAAGCCGGTATTTGAGTCGAATACGCACACCGTAACCATTGTTTTAGGCGATTACGGCGAGGACATCACCGCAACCGTGACGACCGGCGAGCATCTTTTCAACGGACTGGATAAGGAGGGCGTGTTCAACACCCTGTTCGAAATGGACACCGACGAATACATCTTCCGCGATCTGGCTACAAAGCCGCTGAGCGAATTTGCGAACGAGGAGGAGTTCGGCAACGACGCGTGGGAACTGCTGGAGACAAAGGTCACCGACGACATGACCGTTTACGCGGGCTTCTACAAGAAGATAAAGAATGTGAATCTGACGCGCACACCTCCGGCTGCCGGCACAAACGTCA
>ONEN01000202.1 GCA_900316815.1 uncultured Eubacteriales bacterium
TGCTTTATTCACCGAAAACAATTATAATATGATAGAATCAGATGAAAGCGGATTCTATCGTGTCAATGAGAATATGATCAACAACGCGAAGGACGGCAGAATTGTGACCTTCGAAAACGCGGAGCATATGGACTTTACTGACCTTCCGCTGTTTTCTCCCTTCCTCGGAAGCATGATGGGAAGCGGCGACATCGACCACGCGGAGGCGCTCAACACAGTGAACGGCCTCGTCCGCAGCTGGTTCGATTACTACTTAAAGAACGAGGGAACGCTTGCAATCCAAGCCAAGTATTGACCATGCGAACAAAAGTTACCATCATAGACCGCGGCAGACCCGAGCTGCTGGAGATCCAATGCTATACCGTCAGCGACGAGGTGCGCGAGATCGTCGCCTTTGTCAAATCGCGGCAGGGGCAGCTCACTGCCACGGCGGACGACCGGCAGTACGAGGTAGCGGTCGCGGATATCTTCTATATTGAGACGGTGGAGAATAAAGCCTTTCTCTACACCAAAAACAAGGTGTACGAAACAAGGCAGAAGCTCTACGAGCTGGAGGAAATGCTCGCAGAAAAGCATTTCCTCCGCGTGTCCAAATCCGTCCTGCTCAATCTGATGAAAGTGAGCGCCATAAAGCCCGCCCTGAACAGCCGCTTTACGGCAGTGCTGTTATCGGGCGAGCAAATTGTGATAACGAGAAAATATGTGCCTGCCTTAAAGAAGGCGCTGAAGGGAGAGGGCTGAATGACGCTCAGGGAATTTATCATCTCGCGCGTACACCTGTATTTTATCTTGGTCGCGCTTATTTTTGCGGTCAGCATGGGAGTCGGACTGATCTTCACGCCCGACCGAGCCATCTATTACTATCAGCTGATAGGGCCGTTCATCCTCGCGGGTATGTGCGTGCTGCCCACGCTGGTAACGTATTTCAGAAAGGAGCCGACCCTCGGACAATATATCCTGCGGCACGCCATTCAGCTGCTGTTGATCGAGGGCATTGTCCTGACGCAGATACAGCCGCCCGAAAACGGCAGCCCCGTTGTATTTTATATCGTCATGGGAGCGGCGGTTCCGGTTGTCTATCTTCTCGCCTCGCTGCTGATGTGGCTGCAAAAGCTGCGCGAATCCAAAAAGCTGACGGAGCAGCTGAAGCTGTTTCAGGAGGATGCTTCCCATTGACAATAATGCAGGATACATAATGATCCGTCTGCCGCTGCGAAAAATCATTATCGAATCGGCAGGATATTCCGCTGTCATCTGTCAGAGTAAACCGGTTTTTCCGCAAACGAAAGCCCTCAGCTTTTCCGCCGAGGGCTTTCGTTATTGATTATTTATGTGTTACCAATCAGTTCTCTTTCTTCTTCAGCTTATAGACGCATACGCCCGCGACAGAGCCGAATACCAGCAGAGCCGCCACAGCAAGACCGACGTCTGCGCCGTGTCCCGTCTGAGGAGATGTTTCGGAAGTATCCACTTCAACGGTGCCCGGATCCTTGGGAGCTTCAGGCTCTGTATAGCTGTTCAGATCAAAGGGAGATACATCTGTGATCTCCGACTTTTCTTTGCTTACGGTCATGCTCACGATGTACAGATTAGCCTTGGCTTCGCCTGTAGCGGGCGTTCCGTAGCAGAGATAACGGTATTCATTGCCGGGGCTAAGAACACCTACGCTCGCAATATAGGTCAACCGCATAGGCTCATAGGAGGCAAGAAGTGACGAAATGCCCGCTTCGAGCGTACTCGGAACCTCACCCTTTTTCTCGGTGATAGACCAGGGAGCATTGGCGTCTGCGGCAGACTTGTCCAATACCGCTATCTTCTCGGGATCAATTATGCCTGCCTTCAGAATTTGTTGGTTACCTGCTGTGTCTTCATAGATGCTGAAAATAGTAAACCAGTTGTTTTTCAGAAGGAGCACAAGCTTCTGGAGCTCATCCAATCCCTGTTCCTTGCGTTCAAGCCCCTGCTTACTGTAGCTCGTCAGGCACAGGACTGCATAAATCGTACCGCCGGAAACAGAACGGGTCGCAATGACAGACGCCGGCAGAAAGATAAAATCATCTTTATCGCTGTAATTATCCTGGATCGTCTTCAAAAAGGCGGCGGTTTGCAAAGCAGACAAATCGAAAGCCGTCTGAGGGAAGGATATCCAGATAGAATCCGTCGCGTTAACAGCGTCGGAAACCTTACCGTCGATCACTTCTGCAGCAACCTCTTCAGCCGTCTTTTCCTGTGCTGCGGCAGTAGCCTCAGCGGGTGCTTCCTCCGCCCCGGCAGCAGAAGCAGAGGCAACGCCGCCGCAAATTACGGAAGCAGCCATGCTCAACGCAAGGGCAAAGGACAAAATTTTTCTTTTTTTCATAAATGAACCTCCTGTCATTTTTTACGGTTGTATCTTCCATACACCGCAAGTTAATTATTTGCTCAAGCTATTGCACTGACAACCTCCGAAAAAAACGCCGGTCTGCACTCCATCACAACGCCCGAATCGGCTTTCAGTCTGTCATAAAGAATCAGCACGAACCTACAGAGATTGGCACGCAAGGAGCTTGAGATTATATATTAAGTCAGCAGCAGCCATTGTCACTATACTATAGTGATAGTGATTTGTCAAGTCATTAACACAAATTTGCTGCAATTCGGGCCTAAGATTGGTGAATTTTGGCAACTAACAGGGAATATTGCCATGCGACGCACGCAAACGCCCCCGTTTGAAATAATGCTCTTCGGGAGAAGGTTTCATCACGATAACACGGTTCACAATCTTCCGGTACACCGGAAATCACACGCAACGCTGAACAGCAAGCATATTCTACCCTCTGTTCTCCCCTATTTCTTTCCTGTCTATAAAAAGTATTTCTCATCAAACGCTTGACAAAGACGTTCGAATATGGTATGATACCTCTTGCAGGTGAATCGAGCCCTGCAGCAAACGAATATTTAGGGGTATAGCTCAGTTGGTAGAGCAGCGGTCTCCAAAACCGCGTGCCGAGG
>ONEN01000201.1 GCA_900316815.1 uncultured Eubacteriales bacterium
TGATCTGGTATTTGTCGCTCCCGACGATCCGCTTGCGGACGGCATGGTAGACGCCTTTGAGGCGGCGGGTATCCGCGCGTTCGGCCCCAACGCCAAGGCGGCGATCATCGAGGCGTCCAAGGTGTTTTCCAAGAACCTGATGAAGAAATACGGCATTCCCACCGCTAAGTACGAGGTGTTTGACGATCCCGAAAAGGCGATCGCCTATGTCAGGGCGGAAAACACAACGCCCGTTGTCGTCAAGGCGGACGGTCTCGCGCTCGGCAAGGGCGTGATCATCGCGCAGACGATCGACGAAGCGGTTGCCGCCATCAAGTCCATCATGGAGGACAAGCAGTTCGGCGATTCGGGCAATAACATCGTTATCGAGGAATTTCTCACGGGTCCCGAGGTGTCGGTTCTCGCCTTCACCGACGGCCGCTGCGTCAAGCCGATGGTCAGCTCCAAGGATCACAAGCGCGCCTATGATAACGACGAGGGTCTGAACACGGGCGGTATGGGCACCGTCAGCCCCAATCCCTACTACACCGACGCGCTCGCCGACGAGTGCATGAAAACCATCTTTGTTCCCACCATCGAGGCGATGAAGAAAGAGGGAAGACCCTTCAAGGGCTGTCTTTACTTCGGCCTGATGATGACCCCGAACGGCCCCAAGGTGATCGAATACAACGCCCGCTTCGGCGACCCCGAGGCGCAGGTGGTGCTCCCCAGACTCAAGACCGATCTGGTGGACATCTGCGAGGCGGTCATTGACGAAAAGCTCGCCGACCTGGATATCGAGTGGTACGACGGTGCGGCTGCCTGCGTTGTCATGGCGAGCGGCGGCTATCCCGTTGCCTATAAGAAGGGCGTCGAGATGTTCGGTCTTGACGAAAACGGTCAGGTGGACGGCGCGATCGTCTATCACGCGGGCACCAAATACGAGAACGGCAGGTTCTACACCAACGGCGGCAGGGTGCTCGGCGTGACCGCAAAGGCGGTCACCCTTGACGAAGCGCTTGCAAAAGCCTACGCTGCCGTCAATAAAATCTCCTTCGAGGGCGCGCATTTCCGCACCGATATCGGAAGGACAAAATAACGCATTTTCAATCCAAACGCGATGGCACTGCCGTCGCGTTTTTTTGCAGCATTTCAATCATTCGCTGATAAAAGCGTAAACAATGCGACAATATTTTGTCTTGATTTACCATAATTTGTATGCTATAATAGCACGAAGGGGGCATTTGGCTCCCCCTGAAGTAAGATTCCGGGGAGAAATGGTATGCAAACAGGTATTCAAAAGCTTTGCGCCGCTGTTATGACAGTGCTGATGATAATCACCGCTCTGTCCGGTCCGATTGCCGCGGCGGCAGCGCAGCCGGAGGAGGAAGACGTAGCTGCGGGCTTTGTCACCGTCACCGTCAGGAAGGAAGATATTGAAAAAAAAGGCGCTGCCGGTGAGGGCGGCGCCATTCAGGCGGCGCTCGATTTGGCAAAGGATAACGCGACCGACGCGCAGCCGTATAAAATCGTGGTGGAGCCGGGCGAATACACCGTGGGGGAGGATTCGCTGCTTGTGTACAGCAACACTTGGCTCTCGCTCGACGGCGTTACCATCAGGCGTTCCGCCGCAGACAGCACTATGCTGCGATTCGGAAAGGAGGACGGCTACAGCACGGGCGTAACGGGCTACGCCTACCGCAATATCACGATTGAACCATGCTGAAATTCGGACATGCAAAAAACGTTCTGATGAGGAACGTGATGGTCACCAATAACGGCAACAGCCATATGATGGAAATTGCGGCGGTGGACGGCCTGTCCATTATCGGCTGTCATTTCATTGACCAGATCGCTTATGCCACCGACGCCTATGAAGCGGTGCAGATCGATGTGCTGAAGGAGGGCAACCTGGACGGCTACCGCTCGGAGGATTTAAGCGTCAATCATATTCTGGTTGAAAACTGCGAGTTCCGCAACTGTCCGCGCGGCGTCGGCTCGCACACCGCCGTGCTGAATAATCCGCATAACGATGTTGTCATACGCAACAATACCTTCACCAATATGGGCAGCGTGGCGATACAGTCACTGAACTGGACAAACTGTGTGATTGCCAATAATGTTGTTGATACCGCGCCGCGCGGCATTGTTTTATACACCACGCGTTCCGACATCGGCGGCACCTTTCCTTCTTCCGTGTTCGCCGCGGAGGGTAACACCACCGCTCACTTTGTCGACCGGATTCCAACCTATCAGATGAACGCGGTCATTGAAAACAATGAGTTGATCAATTGCGGTGCGATTGACGATAAATTTGCCGATTATGAAAAAACAGGCATCGGCGTCATGGGCGCCAAGGTGAGCGGTAAATCGATTCCCGACGGGACATATTATTACACCCACGCCGTTGTGCGGCACAACAAGGTTCACATGCGCGGCAACGGTATCCGCGTGGAGTATGCGAAGGATATTGTGGTAGAGGGCAACGAGGTGCTGGAGGATAACACCAGGGCAAATCCGAACGATTACGGAATCGTCGTCAGAAACTATACGTCCAATATCAGTATCCGGGATAATTACATCTCCAAGGCACGCACCAACGGCATAATGATTGACGGTCACTGCGACATTGACCGGATTTCGGGAAACGAAATCTATCATTGCGGCAAATACGGAATAGGCGCCTATAGCTCCGTGATTTCGAATGTCAATAACAACGATATCCGCAGGACGGTCAATTACGGAATATTTGCCCATGACGGCGCTTACTATGACAGTATTACCGATAACCGTTTGATGTATATTCAAAACAAAGCCATTCATTTCACAAGTACATCGGCAGGCGGCAGGGTCATCAAAAATAACACCCTTTATCAATGCAGCGGCGGCGCTCCCTTCGGAAGCAGCTACAGTTACGGAAGCGCTATGCAGTCTATCAAGCCTTCCGAAAAAAAGGTAACGTTGAAGCCGGGGAATTATTACCGCATCGCCAAAACAATTTCGCCTGTCAATGCGTTGTATAACTACAGCTACTACAGCTCCAATCCCCAAATCGCGGATGTGGACAACGCAGGCCTTGTCACGGCGATAGCGGACGGAACGGCGGACATTACGGTTTACACCGATGACGCCTCCGCCAAGGTGACCGTGACCGTCCGCTCCGACCCACCCGCCGTGGTGTGCGGCGATGTGGATGGCGACGGGCTTGTTACGGACGCCGACTACGCGTATCTGACGGCTTATCTCGCCAAATGGGAGGGCTATGACAGCGTTTCTTCCGCAGCCGACGTCAACCGCGACGGTTTGATAGACGGGCGCGACAGGATCGCTCTGGCGCGTTATCTGGAGCATATGAGCGGCTATGAATCGCTTCCCGTTGACGCAAACGGCGGTACCGCCGCCGAAAAAGGTGAGATATCGGTCAGCTCGGCGCAGGCGAAGCGCGGCGAAGCCGTTACGGTTACGGTAAAGCTAGACCGTAACCCGGGCGTATGCAACCTGACTATGGCGCTGGATTATGACGAAACGGTGCTAACGCCGGAGTCGGTAACGGACGGCTGTTTGCTGCAGACCACAGAGGCACAGCATTCCAATCAGCTGCAGGCGCCCTATCAGTTTACCTGGCTGAATGACCTCACGAATGGCAACAATACTTCCACGGGAATACTGGCGACGCTGACGTTCCGCGTGAACGAAAGCGCGCCGAGCGGTGATTATACAGTCGCGCTGAGACCCGATACGGTGGAAGCGTACAACGGGCAGCTGCAGCGGGTGCCCTTTACACTGACAGACGGCGTTATTGCGGTGAGGCCTTCCGGCGCTGTCTCGGGCACGATTGCAAGTACGGTTACCGATAAGCCTGTCACCGTTTCCCTGATTCCGCGGGGGGCGCAGGAAGCTGCGGCAGTTGTTTCTGCGGATGCCGGCAAAGCGTATTTGCTGGAGCAGGTTGAGCGGGGTGTTTATCTGCTCCGCGTGGAGCAGAGCGGCTGCGTGCCGCTTGAAAGCGTCATCGAGGTGGGGGACAAGCCTGTCGGTCAGTCCTTTGTCCTTTATCAGTTCGGCGACGTGAACAACGACGGCCGCGTCACCATAGAGGATGCCACGCTGCTGCAGCAGTATCTGGCGGAATTCCGCAATGCCGACGGAACGCCCGTTCTGGATGAACAGGACGCGTTTTTAATGAAAATGCTTGATGTAAACGGCAGCGGAACAGCGGATATCGGCGACGTCACCGCGATCCAGCAGAAAATTGCGGAGCTGTCGAAATAACGGATAACAGCCAACGGGCGAAGAAGCGTCAACCCTTCTTCGCCCGCTTTTTTCGCTTTCGGAATCAAACTCATCCTGTCGGCGGTTATCAGGAAGCGTTTTTGATTTGCAGGCGCAGTCTGTCGGAAATCATCGCGATAAACTCGCTGTTGGTGGGCTTGCCGCGGTCGTTGTGAATCGTGTAGCCGAAGTAGGAGTTCAGCACGTCGATATTGCCGCGGTCCCACGCCACCTCAATCGCATGGCGGATGGCGCGTTCCACTCTGCTGGAGGTGGTCTCGTACTTCTTCGCCACAGCGGGATAAAGCTGCTTGGTCACCGCGTTGATGATCTCGTTGTCGGCGACAGCCATC
>ONEN01000200.1 GCA_900316815.1 uncultured Eubacteriales bacterium
GACAACGCTCAGACACTATTACAGGATCGTCGAAGCGGATAAGTTCACCGATGATATCAGAAACGGCGTCACCTTTGACGGAAAAGCCGTGACTTGCGGCGAGAAGAAAGGCATGATCTACTTTGACAGGACGGACATCGCCGCCTCGCAGCTCGACACGGAGTATGTGCTGAAGCTCAACGGTCACGAGTATCATTACTCGGCGCTCGATTATTCCGCGCTGTCGTACAGCTCGGATGAAACTCCTTATGAGGACAGCGTCACAAAACAGCTCGCGGCTTCGGTATACCGTTACAATCGGGCTGCCAAGGCATTTTTTGAGGATTGAGGGGGACAATGATGGACAAAGAAAAGTATGAGCGCACCGAATTGGAAATCATACGATTCAAAACGGAGGACGTTATTACAACCTCCGACTTGGATGAATACGAGGATGATATCCTAAAGTAAAACAGCCTTTCATAACGATCAATGAAAAGCATACAAAAGCGACCGTCATCGCAGACGTTTGGGCGATGTTTTGGAGCATTATCCGGGTTATCGTCATCCCGATCGTCGCTGCCGTCGTTTCACACAATGCCGAAAAGATCTACACCTGCGGCGCGTTGGTGCTGTGCGTTGTTACTCTTCATAATCTGCTCGGTTACGCCTGCGGCTTCGTATTCGGCAAGCTGCTGAGATTGCCGAGTCCGAAGCCAAGGAGTTTATTTAACATCTCTGACATTTAAAGCGTGTTATTCATATTTAAAAATAACGCAGGCAGAAGAAAAACGAAGTTGGATTCATTTTTCTTCTGCCTGTTGTGTCGGTGAGCTTCTACACCTTTTGAAGCTATATCATTGCTGTTGCCGAAAATATCGGCAGACATTGGGAAACGGCGCTTGTGCCTTATTTGTGCGCTTAAAAAGCACAGAGCAGACAGTCATCGTCTGTTCCGTGCTTTTTTAGTTTTAAGGATTCAGGGTATTATCTCACCTTTTGCGCCGTTACCATCCCTCGTAGTATGATTTGCCTGTGATGCCGTAGCCTGACACATATTCGGCAAGATACTTTTGGATGCAGGTGGTATCCAGTACGGACACTCTGCCGTCGCCGTTTACATCCGCCAGCTCCTTTTGAAATGTGCTCAGCTGCTTCAAATCAATACCGGCTCTTTGAATGATGGTGGCGTCGCTGATCGTGATCGCGCCGTCGCCGTCAACGTCACCGTACAGGGGATCATACCAATACCAGTCATCGGGGTATCCGGATTCACTGAGGATAGCTCTGAAATCATAGCTGATATCGCCCACCTGATAGAGGACCATCGAAAAATCCTCGCGGGCTTCCATGCACTGCAGCGCCTTCTGCGTATTGAAAATGGGGTATTTTAAGCCTCCCAGCTTTTCCGCCGCGTCGCCAATAGATGCGTTGACCCAATCAAAATCCTTTATTGTCTCCCATTCCGCGGCTGACATTTCTTCCGCCAACACTTTCATTTGGGCGTAAGTCGGAACATCCTTGCCGCAAACGCTGCGTCCGCCGTCGGAGTACGGC
Organism: uncultured Eubacteriales bacterium; assembly: GCA_900316815.1. Lineage (GTDB taxonomy): Bacteria > Bacillota > Clostridia > Oscillospirales > Acutalibacteraceae > Ruminococcoides. The sequence goes on from ONEN01000200.1 coordinate 1,537, forward strand.
ACATCCGGATTTACAGATACGACATAATCATTGCTGCCGTTCGCTTTATAAAAATCAGCCTGAGCGTCGGAGCCGATTTCAAACGGGAACGCGCCGACATTCTCAAACGGAACAAGGAAGGAGCCGTTTGCGGTTTCTCCGTGGGCTTTGGAGAGTCCGTCAAAGTAGTTGAGGATATTGACGCACAGACCGATGGTCTCCTCATCGCCGACGAAAGCGTCGTCTACCTGCTCGCCGCAGATAAACCGATTTTCAAAGTCGGCAGTGTCCGCAAATCTGCCGTCGGTGAGGTTGTAAATAATGCCGTCGAGCGTTTCTCCGCTGTGGAGGCGGCTGAGGATATCGTTAAAGCCGTAAAGCAGCTTTTGGTTGTCCATATGGAAATCGCCGTTTGTTTCGGTGATCGCCGCACCGACTTCGGGGTTTTGCTTTGCCGCAAGATCGCTCAGGTAAAAAATCGCCAGATATCCCGAAACATATCCCGCCATCAAGGACCCGCTCTTGAGCGTATGGTATTGGTTGTCAAGGTAAGCGTTCAGTACGCTTTCGGCAGTAAAAACGCCGTCGGTGTTTTTGAAGGTTTCGTAGATATCGTCGACCTGATCGTAACCGTCGCCGATGACGCTTGCGGTACCTTCGACAAACCACTCGGGAAACGAGAGCAATTTAATGTATTCATTCCTGATTTTGCGAATATCATTGTAGCCTATGTTTATCGAATCCGGATCGTTGTAGCCCATCATGCCCGCACGGTTATAATCATTCATCATGGCGTGAACAAGCTCATGGAGAACGGCATATTCAAACCGCAGCCATTCGTGGGAGTCGGTGTCAATATATGAATTTCCGCCCTCGTCTTTTTTGACGATCGATTTTGCATTAAACGCGATGATCTGTCCTAAGGTGATGTTGTCATCGTCGTCTTCTATGGGGCAAATGGAAGTAGAAGCGGCGGCGGTGCCATCTATAAAGTGGGCGTAGCAGTCGTAATCGCCTCTGCCGTAATAGACATACATGCCGATTTCACGGCTCAGCCCGCCTTGCTCAGCCGCAGCCTTTATGGCAGGCAGCTTATCGAGCAGCAGGTTGACCGCTTGGGGCTCTAAGCGGTTGACAAGAAGGTCGCATACTTGTTCAAGAACGTCGCCGTCTATCGCTTCCTTAGCAGTCTTTGAGCAGTAAAGCTCGGCGTAGGTGGGGTCGGCTCCGACGCTTTCACCAACTGCCGCGTTTGCGGTAATGAACGCATTCGTCATCAGCAGCAGAGAGAGAAACAGAGCAACTGTGTTTTTGAGCTTCATGGTATTACCTCCGATATCATTTTTAATCATATTATATCATATTGTCCGATAATAATCAATAATGCAATATATATTTTGTCAAAACGTCGAAGTCATACCGGCATATAACGGGGATCTATAAGGAGACATACACCATCTATTCTTCATGAAGCTATAAAGATATCAAGCAGATTGTTATCTTATTCTAAACTTGAAATAGATAATT
>ONEN01000199.1 GCA_900316815.1 uncultured Eubacteriales bacterium
GATGGGCATTGACGTTACCTTTGTTGATCAGACCCTCCCCGAGGAGGAGCTGCAAAAGGCGTTCCGCTCCAATACCCGCGCCATGTTCGGCGAGACCATCACCAATCCCACCGTATCGGTGCTCGATATTGAGAAGTTCGCGCGTCTCGCGCATAAAAACGGCGTGCCGCTGATCGTGGACAACACCTTTGCCACGCCCGTCAACTGCCGCCCGATCGAGTTCGGCGCGGACATCGTGACCCACTCCACCACCAAGTACATGGACGGCCACGCGATTGCCGTCGGCGGCGCAATCGTGGACAGCGGCAACTTTGACTGGATGGCGCACGCCGATAAATATCCCGGCATGACCACTCCCGACGAGAGCTATCACGGCCTTGTGTACGCCGAGAAGTTCGGCAAGCTGGGCTACATCACCAAGGCGACCTCGCAGCTCATGCGCGACCTCGGCTCCATTCAGTCCCCGATGAACGCGTTCTATCTGAACAACGGTCTGGAGAGCCTGCACGTCAGAATGAACCGCCACTGCGAGAACGCGCTGAAAGTCGCGCAGTTCCTGAAATCGCAGGACAAGGTGGCGTGGATCCACTATCCGAGCCTCGAGGGCGACGACAACTACGAGCTGGCGCAGAAGTACCTGCCCAACGGCTCCTGCGGCGTGATGGCGTTTGCCGTCAAGGGCGGCAGAGATACGGCGGTGAAGTTCATGGACAGCCTGCGGCTGATGACCATCGCCACCCACGTCGCGGACGCGCGCACCTGTCTGCTGCACCCTGCCAGCCACACGCACCGTCAGCTCACCGAGGAGCAGCTTCTCGAGGCAGGCGTAGCGCCCGACCTGATCCGTCTGTCCGTCGGTCTGGAGAACGCGGACGACCTGATTGCCGATTTGCAGCAGGCGCTTGATAAAATTTAACGCAAAGAGCTAAAACATATTTTCCAAACATAACAGGAGGTTTCGCTATGAGCGCGTTCGTATCCGCCATTATAGTCGCCGCAGGCGGCTCCACCCGCATGGGCACTGCCGACAGCAAGCAGTTTATTCCGCTGCTGGGCAAGCCCGCCATATCCTATACGCTGCGCGCGTTTCAGGCGTGCGACCTGATCAGCGAAATCGTCGCTGTGTGCCGCGCAGAGGACATCGGCCGCATTACCGCCATCGCCAAGGAGAGCGGCGTCACCAAGCTTGCCGCCGTCACGGAGGGCGGCGACTGCCGCGCGCGCAGTGTGGAGAACGGCATCCGCGCCGTTTCCGCGCAGGCGAAGTACTTTGCCATTCACGACGGCGCGCGGCCGCTGATCACCCCTGCCGAGATCACCGCAGTGGTAGAGGCGGCAATCGAAACAGGCGCGGCGACGACGGGTACGCCCGTCACCGACACCATTAAATTTGCGGACGGCGATAATGTGATCACCGGCACGCCCGACCGCAGCACCCTGCGCGCCGTGCAGACGCCGCAGGTGTTCGAGAAGGAGCTGTTCACCATTGCGCTCAGCGACGCGGAGGATTTGGCGTCTGTCACTGACGACTGTTCGCTGATCGAGCAGATGGGCGGCGAGGTGCTGATCGTAGAGGGCAGCCGCGAAAACATCAAGCTCACCACGCCCATTGACGCTGTGCTCGCGGAGAGCATTCTGCGCGGGAGGGAAGAGGTATGATGCGCATCGGGCACGGCTATGACGTACACCGCTTTGCCGAGAACCGCAAGCTGATACTCGGCGGCGTGGAGATACCCTATGAGCAGGGTCTGCTCGGTCACTCCGACGCGGACGTGCTGGCGCACGCCATTATGGACGCGCTGCTCGGCGCGGCGGCGCTGGGCGATATCGGTCAGCATTTCCCCGATACCGACGCGATGTACGAGGGAGCGGACAGTATGCTCCTGCTGCGGGAGGTATGCCGTATTCTGGCGGACAACGGCTATCGCATCGGCAACATAGACGCGACGGTCATCGCGCAGAAGCCGAAGCTCAAGAACTACATCCTCACCATGCGCCAGACGATAGCGGAAAACTGCGGCGCGGACGTTTCGCAGATAAGCGTCAAGGCGACGACGGAGGAGAAGCTGGGCTTCACCGGCAGACTGGAGGGCATAGCGGCGCACGCGGTATGCCTGATTTCAATTGACAATTGAGAATGGAAAAGGGAAAATTTCGGTCGGGCGCCGCGGGCGCTCTCTCCGCGCAACCAATGTTAGGCAAAAACCTAACCGCCATACACGCGTTATGACGCGGCGTTTATCCGACGTTATACACACAAATATTTTAAAAATCAGTCGGGCAGAAAAGGTAGTTCAAAAGCAAACCTTTCTGCCCGACATTCACTCCACACTCCACACTCAATAAAGCTCCAAACCGAAAATAAAAACTGCGCCTCATGCATAAGCTTGTGTGAGGTGTTTTATTATGTTGCGAAAAATGATTTCCGTTTGGTTGGCTTTATCCCTGTTCGCCTGCTCCGTCCTATCCGTCAACGCGGACGACGACGGGCTTGTCAGCGCGCCTGCGGCTGTTCTGATGGAGGCGTCTACGGGGAAAATCCTGTATGAGAAAAATCCCCACGAGCAGCGCCCCTGCGCGTCCGTTACCAAGGTGATGACCCTGCTGCTGGTGATGGAGGCGATGGACAGCGGCAAGCTGGCGCTCACCGATACCATCACCGCCGGCGAGCACGCTTCGTCCATGGGCGGCAGCGACATCTGGCTGGAGCCGGGCGAAACGATGTCCGCCGACGATATGATCAAGGCAACGGTGGTTGCCAGCGCTAACGACGCGGCGGTGGCGCTCGCCGAGCACATCAGCGGCAGCGAGGACGTCTTTGTAAAGCAGATGAACGAGCGCGCCAAGCAGCTCGGCATGAACGACACGGTGTTCAAAAACTGCAACGGACTCGACGAGGACGGCCACATCACCTCCGCCTACGATGTGGCGGTGATGTCGCGTGAGCTGATGAAGCATGAAAAAATCTTTGATTACACGTCCATATGGCTCGACAATCTGCGCGGCGGCAAGACGCAGATCGTCAACACCAACAAGCTGCTCAAGACCTAC
>ONEN01000131.1 GCA_900316815.1 uncultured Eubacteriales bacterium
CTGCGCGAACGCCGTGTAAACGGCAGGCAGGAACACCGAAATCATAAACGAAATATATTTCAAGGTGCGGATAAAGGCGGCGTAATAGGTGCGGTTGGAGTAGTCGTCCACCCCCTGGAACTCCTCCACAAAGAGGTGCGGCACGAGCATGACCGCAGGGGTGCCATCCAAAATGATCGCGACCCTGCCCTCGGTCAGCTTGCCGCAGACGGTGTCGGGGCGCTCCGAAATGCCGACGCCCGAAAACAGGCGGCTGGTGTGCGGGTCCTCCAGATACTCGGAGAGATAGCCCGAGGCGAGCACGGTTTCCAAATCGCAGGCTTGCAGCCTTTTTCGCAATTGGTACAGGAGCCGCGGCGAGGCGGCGCTGCGCAGGTAGCACAGCATGAGCTGCGTGCGGCTCCTCTCCCCCACGGTCATCTGCTCAAACACCAGATCGGGACTTTTCAGGCGGCGGCGGATGAGCGACATATTGACGCGCAGCGGCTCGGAAAAGCCCTCGCGGGAGCCGCGCTGCACCACCTCGCTCTCCGGCTCGCTCACCCCGCGGAAGGCGTAGCCCTGCGCGCCGACGGCGATCATCTTGGAGACGCCGTCCACCGCTATCACCGCAAAGCCCGAGGTGATGAACGTGATCAGCTGCTCTGTTCCGAAGAACGCCGTCACATCGGACGACGCCAGAACCGTGTAGAGTATCGTATCCGCTATCTGCTCGGGATCGCCGTACTGAAAGTCATACGCCATCAGCGGATTGACCGCCGCCTGCGCCAACCCCTCCTTGTCCACCATACCGTCGAGCGAAATGATCGCCGCCTCGGTGCGGTCGGCGGAGCGGAGCACAATGTTTCTCACCGACAGGTCGGCGGAGCCTGCGAACCGATGCTTCAAATCGGCTGTTATTTCTAATAGAGAATTATTCATCAAATCACCTGCGCCTATTGTGCGCCGCGTCCGGGCAAATATACATATTCAGCCAAATTGCGGGCATGATAGCAGCGGTGATAGTTATGTTTATTTCCATAATCCGAACCGTGATTCTCTATGTGTTTATCATTCTCGCCATCCGCCTGATGGGCAAGCGGCAAATCAGCGACATGCAGCCGAGCGAGCTGGTGGTGACCATGGTTATCTCCGACATCGCTTCGCTCCCCATGCAGAACACCTCGCAGCCGCTGCTCAGCGGCGTGATCCCCGTTCTCGTACTCGTAGCGCTGGAGGTGGCGGTCAGCGTATTGATGATGAAAAGCCGCCGGTTCCGAAGGCTGATCTGCGGCGCGCCCGTGGTGGTCATTGAGGACGGCAAGCTCCTGCAAAGTCAGATGAAGCGGCTGCGGCTGACGACCGACGACCTCTGCGCCCAGCTGCGGCAGCAAAATATCTTCTCCCTGAGCGACGTGCAGTATTGCATTATGGAGACAAACGGCGTGCTGAGCATACTGGAGAAACCCGATAAGCGCGTGCCGAACGCGGAGGAGAGCGGCGTGAAAATGAAGGACAACAAAATCGAAACCGTCGTCATCAGCGACGGCGTGCTGCTCGACGCGTCTTTAAAGCTGTGTCAGACCGATAAAAAGAAAATCAATAAAATTCTTTCAAAGAATCAAATCAAACAAAATGAAGTATTCATTATGACGATGGACGGCAGCGGCGCCTATCAGATCATCCGCAGGGAGGCTTGACATGAAGCGCATTATCATCTCGTTGGTTCTGGCGGCGCTGGTGCTCGGCGCGGCGGCGTTTGAATTCTGGTATGTCGGCAGGCAATCGGACGCCTACACGGCGCGCATTGAAGAGGTGGAAGACCTGATCGCGGCGGGCAGAGAGGACGAGGCGACCGAGCTGTGCCGCGGCATTGAGCGCGACTGGGACAGCGACGTGGGGAAAATATATATCCTGCTGATCCACGACTACGCGGACAACATCGGCGGCAGCGTGTCCAAAATGCGGGCGCACCTGGAAAACGGCAATATCGATATGGTTTACGCGGAGAGCGCGGGCGCAAAAAAAGGACTCGCCTCCATAAAAGGAAGCGAGTACCCGTTGGTTGAAAATATTCTGTAATGGAATTAATTTGCGTTCGCCTTTGCCGCCGCTTTCTTGGCTGCCTTGCGGTTCTGCCAGATAACCCAGAGGGGACCCGCGATGCAGATAGAGGAATAGCAGCCCGAGATGACGCCGATCATCATCGGCAGGGCAAAGCCCTTAACGGAAGCGATGTTGAACACGCTGGCAACCACATACACGGTGAGGATCGCCGCGAAGGTGGTGACAGAGGTCATGATGGTTCTTCTGATGGTCTTAGTGCAACTGACGTTGAACACATCGTCGATTCTGACCTTTCTGCCCATGAGCTTTCTCTGCTCACGCACACGGTCGTAGATAACGATGGTATCGTTCAGCGAGTAACCGAGGATCATCAGCACGACCGCGATGAAGTTGGAGTCGATCGGCCAGCGGAAGATGACATAAAGGAAGTAAATCATCGCCACATCGTGAAACAGCGCGACCAGCGCGAACACACCTGCGGAAAGACCGCCGATTTTCTTGAAGCGGATGGTAACATAGAGCACCATCAGCACGCTGGCGATCGCCACGGCGACCAGACACTTGAGCAGGAAGCTCAGACCCATGGAGGCGTCGATGGAGTTTTCCTCGAGGCAAACAAAGCTCGCGTCGGGATATTTCGCCTGTAAGTCAGCCTGCAGGGTAGGACGGATGTTCTGGTCGATCGCGTCGGTGCCCGAGAACTGAACGGTCACGTTGTTGCCGGTGCCGCCTACCAAATCGCTCGAGAACGCGGTGGTAATGCGGTCGGTGGTTTTCTCCTGAATGAAGTCGTGCAGCTCGTTCTGGTCGATATCGCCCTGATAGCTGAACGTAAGGGTGGCGCCGCCCGAGAACTGGATGTCGAGGTTGGTGCCGAAAATGAAGTTACAGATAATACCGATTACAATGATGCCGAGGGAAACGCAGAAGAAAATCTTCTTCTTGCCGGTGAAGTCAAGCACGCGCTTGCCGCCGTTGTACTTCTCTCTGATTTCCTCGGGAGTCATAAGGGCTGTTTTATCAAGCTTTGCCATTCTTCACACCTCCATATAACCATGCTTTTCTGAAGGGCTTCCATCCGGCAAGGCTTCTGAGCATGAGTCTTGAGAAGAATACGCCCATGACGAAGTTGGCGATAACACCGATGAGCAGTGTATAACCGAAGGCATAGATGGTACCCGTGGTGGATTCACCGAAGATAAACGAAAGGATGTTGGAGGGACCGAACACCATGATCAGAATGATGGAAACGATGATAACGGTCATGTTACCGTCGATGATGGCGGCAAGAGAGTTCTTGGTACCCTTCTCCAACGCGCCGTCAAGGGTTCTGCCGCCGCGCATCTCTTCCTTGATACGCTCCGCAGTGATGACGTTACAGTCAACGCCCATACCGATGGACAGAATCAGACCGGCAATACCGGGAAGCGTCATGGTCGAGGACGAGAAAATCGGGAAGTATCTTGAAATAGCGGCAACCATCAGACCCAGCTGACCGATCAGGGAAATAACCGCGACAAAGCCGGGGAGACGGTAGAACGCAATCATAATGACAATAATAATCGCAAAGGCAATAGCAGCCGCCCAGCCCATGGCAAGCAGTGCGTTCTGTCCCAGTGTGGGGCTGATATTACCGTAGGAAATGGTCTGGAGCGCAAAGGGAAGCGCGCCTGCCTTGATCTTGTTGGCGAGGTCGGTTGCAGAGGAGGCAGTAAAGCTGCCCGAAATAACCGCGTTGCCGTCGGTGATAACCGCGTTAACGGTAGGAGCGGAAATCATGATGTCGTCCATCCAGATGGAAACAACCTTGCCGTTATACTCGGAAGTGATCTCGGCAAACTTCGCCTTGCCCTCTTCCGTCAGCTTCAGGTTGACAACATACTCGGGGTTGCTGCCCTGCTGCTGCTGCATACCTGCCGACGCGTCGGCTACCATGGAACCGTCCATCAGGACAGTCGCCTCGGTGTCGCCGGTGGGCGTTTTCATCAACACGTTGCCGCTTTTGTCAACGGTCTGTGTTTCGTAAGAATTGCCGGGACGGAACGTCAGCTTTGCCGTCGCGGCGATCTCGTTGATTGCCTCGCTGGCGTCAAAGGACTTTTCATCCGACTTCCACGGGAAGCTGACGATAATCTTGTGGTTCGAGGAGTCCACGGTAATATCGTAGTCCGTAATACCCGAGGATATCATTCTTGTTTCGATTGTTGCTTTGGCAGCGTCCATTTCCTCTTTCGTGGCGTTGTAATCGTCCGCGGGCTTAAAGGTCGCGTTTACGCCGCCGCTGATGTCGATTCCCCATCGAATGTCGCTGATGCCCTTGATTACCGTTACCTTGTTGTCTCCGTTGTAGTAGGAGATGCCAAACACAGCGGTAAACGTAAAGGCAAGAATTAGCAAAGCGACAATGAAGAATACAGGCTTTGGAACTCTTTTCATCATGCCTTTTTAACCTCCGTTTAATAATGTTTGCAAGCGTCAAAAAAACCGCCTCGGCGGCTTTTTTCGCTTCGCTATCTGTATGACACGCAAAAAATAACTCCGTTACGCGTGCAAACTGACAGACATAACAGAGTTATTATATGATTTTTTTATAAAATTGTCAATAGAATAGAGAACTTTTGCACGGAAAAGTTTTATCTTTATCCACTTTGCATAAGATTGTGCCGTTTTTTTCGGGCGGCAAAACAAAGAAAAGGAATAAAACCGATCTTTTCCGCTTCATTTGCCTCAAATGGATTATCTTAATCGGCAAGGAGCTTTTCGCACGCGGCGAGTTTTACGCAGGTGCAGAACACGTCTATCGCGACCTTGAGCTCGCTGTTCGGCGGGAAGGTCGGAGCGATCCTGATGTTTGAATCCTTGGGGTCA
>ONEN01000255.1 GCA_900316815.1 uncultured Eubacteriales bacterium
TATCGACGCGATCAACAGCGCGGCGAATATTGACAAGGCTATTGCTTGTGGTACGCTCAATCCATTCAAGGCGCAGAAATATTGCAATATGCTTCCCTGCAGTGAGGACTGGGCGAAAGAATATTACATCACAAAGAACTATCAAAACTCGGAAATCGCGCTGAAAGGTGGTGAGAACGAATGAAAAACAGAAATTACGAAGTAAAGCAGATTGGTGAAACCCGCGTCCTTGAAATCTATCTGTATGGAGAGATTGAGGGCGATTGGTGTGACTGGCAGGGAAATCTTCATGAATCTACCACATCGGCGAAATATGTACAGAATGCGCTCGCTCTTGCCAAGGATTACGACGCGGTGAACGTGTATATCAATTCATGCGGCGGCAGCGTGTTTGAAGGTGTTGCTATTCACAATATTTTCAAACGATGTGGTAAGCCCGTCAACGTCTATATCGACGCATTTGCCTACAGTGTCGCGAGTGTGATCGCAATGGCAGGAGATAGAGTGCATATGCCCTCTAACGCGACCATGATGATTCATAACGCGATGATGGGTTGCTTCGGCAACTCTGCCGAACTGAGAAAAGCGGCTGATGACCTCGACGTCATCAATGAAGCATCCTGCAATTCTTATTTAGCCAAGTCGGGAAAAATCGACAAAGAGCAGTTAAAAGAAATGCTTGACGCGGAAACCTTCCTCAGCGCAGACAAGGCACTGGAATATGGTTTGATTGACGAAATCATCAATCCTGTTAATCTCGCGGATTCGATGGAGATCGCACAGCAGGCAATGAACAGCAAGAACCCCGTCGCCAAAAAGGCAATCGAGCACATCAGACAGGCACAACAGCCGCAGGAGCCGAAACCGCAGCCTAAGAAAAAAGAACAGGACTGCTTTGAGTGGTTCGCGGCAGAATTCAAAATGTAAGAAAGGAAGATGAACAATGAAGAACAAAGACAATATGACCCCGGAAGGTAGGCGAGGCAATGCAGACCTACGGTCGGAGCCTCGTTGCTGAGCTGGCTGACGCGGCGGCGGAATACAGACAGACTGCGGACGCGTCTATCCTCGCAAGCCGTGGCGTGCGTTCCCTGACCTCGGCGGAGCAGTCGTTCTATGACGGCATCATCACCGCCATGCAGGCTCCCGACGTCAGACAGGCGCTCACAGGCGCGGACAAGACCATTCCCCAGACCGTCATTGATACGGTTCTTGCGGATATCGAGAACAAGCATCCGCTTCTCGCCGCTCTGGATATCGTCAACACCTACGGCTCCACCAAGTGGATCCTCGCAAAGGACAAGATGCAGCGTGCACAGTGGGGCGCGATCACCTCGGCTATCACTGCGGAGCTGACAGGCGAGATCGACAAGCTCGAGTTCAGCGATAACAAGCTGACTGCATTCCTCCCCGTTCCCAAGGATCTGCTCAAGCTGGGCGCAAGTTATCTCGATGCGTATGTGCGCAGGATCCTCACCGACGCGCTCGCTTGCGGCTTGGAGTACGGCGCGGTCAAGGGTACCGGTAACAACATGCCCATCGGAATGGTTAAAGACCTCGACGGCGCGGTCACCAATCACACCTACGCTGACAAGGCGGCGGTCGCGGTCACCTCGTTCGACGTGACAAGCTACATGGCTCTCGTCGCACGTCTTGCCAAGAAGCCCAAGGCGACCGGTGAGGCAAGCGGCAGACCGAGAGCGGTCACCAAGGTTGCGTTGATCGTCAATCCTGCTGACTATCTCACCAAGATCATTCCCGCTACTACCGTTCTCGCAACGGACGGCAGCTACAAGCGCGATATTTTTCCGTTCCCGACTGAGGTGTTCCAGACCGAGCAGCTCAACACTGGCGAAGCTGTCCTCGGCGTAATGGAGAACGGAAAGATCAAGTATCAGATGTTCGTTTCGACGGGCACAAGCGGCAACATCGAGTATTCCGACGACTACAGATTCCTCGAGGACACGCGTGTATACGCGATCAAGCTCCTCGGCACCGGAAGACCCGTTGACAATAACTGCTTTGTCAAGCTGAACATCGCGAACCTCGAAGCGCTCAAGCTCAAGGTCGAGGTCAGCAACATCGCTGACGCGGCAGGCCATTAAGCAATAATAACGGAACGGAGGTAAACCATCATGGTATCAGATGCATTGCTGCTGAAAGTCAAGACAATGCTCGATTATACCGCATCGGAAAAAGCGGATATCGAAAAGCTCACTCTGCTGATTGAGGACGGTATGCAGCGCCTCCGTTCCTACGCTCCCGACATCACCGACAAGGAGTTTGAGGAACCCACGGCGGCGCGGGAAATGCTGATGAGCTACGTTCGATATGCGCATTCCAACGCGACGGAGCTGTGGAAGGAAAACTACGGCGAGGAAATCACCCGTTTTCGACTTGCATACCTAGCGCGGGAAGCGGAGAGGGAGGAAACCTGTGAAAATCAGAAACAAAACAGAATTTTTGCAGTTCAACGACGGATTCGTGACTCTGTATCGGACGAATGACGACGATGAAATCATCCGCAATTCGGCGGTAATGTACAGATTCGGAAACAGAAAACTCGGCGTTAATCGGTTTTATGCCGCAAAGCAGAATGATATCGAGCTGAGCCGTGTGATCCACATTCACCGTAATCCGGACGTTACAACGCAGTACGCCGCTGTCATCAACAGAACACGGTACAAAATTGAACAGGTTCAGCACGACGATGAAAGCAATCCGCGGTCAACCGTTCTCAGCCTGTCACAGCGCGGTTTATGGGAGGAAAAAGCATGATGATCATTCATCACTATGGCGAAATCAAGACACTGTTTTCCAACTGTGGAATCACCGCAAGGGAAGCGGATTTTGACAAGTCAAAGCCTACGCCTTATATTGCGTATTACCGC
>ONEN01000094.1 GCA_900316815.1 uncultured Eubacteriales bacterium
GCAAAGCTTTTGCCGCGCCAATCGGGGTCTTGCATGTCGACCGTGTCGACTGTATAACCCCCGCGTTGCTTGAGCCTGCGCTCAACCGAGGTGCCGATATAGCTGTCTTTGCCCGTTATCAGGATTCGCTTCATCACTGTTTCGTCCTTTTTCCCATTTCTCCCGTGCCGCCTTCCACAACGCCCGAACGCGTAAAGACGCTGCCGATCGTGCGGAAAAAGCATTTCAGATCAAAGGCGAAGCTCAGGTTCTGCGCGTATTCGCCGTCAAATTTGGCCTTTTCGGGAATTTTCAGCGTATCTCTGCCGTTGATCTGCGCCCAGCCCGTCAGTCCGGGCTTTACGCTGTTGGCGCCGTACTTGTCGCGCTCCTCTACCAGGTCAAACTGGTTCCAAAGAGCGGGGCGCGGACCGACAATGCTCATCTTGCCGGTGAAGATGTCCCACACCTGCGGCAGCTCGTCCAGACTCGCCTTGCGCAGCAGTCTGCCTACGCGCGTGATGTACTGCTCGGGGTTCTCCAGCAGATGGGTGGCGACGTCATGCGGGGTGCTCATTTTCATGGAGCGGAACTTGTGCATGGTGAAATAGGTCTTATCCTTTCCCACGCGCTTCTGTGAGAAAAACGCGGTGCCGGGGTCGTCAATCTTGATGGCGATAATAATAATGAAAATCAGGGGGGCAAGCACCAGCAGTGCCATACCGGACAGAATGATATCTATCAGTCGTTTGACAAACTTTTGGTACATCTGATTCTCCCCCTTTTGGTTTTATTTCTACAGGTACAGACTATTATACTTCGTTTTGATAAAAAAGTCAATAATTTGTGCATAAATAACAAAAATGGGGAGAATAATTACAGCCGAAAACATAGCGGAATGAAAAACTATTGAGAAAACAATTGACCTTTTAGAAATCTTTATGTATAATATACAAGAGAATGTCTGAAAATGAGGTGACAAACGTGGTCTGGCAGATTTTGCTGTGGACGCTTGCGGGTATCGCGGGCGTTTTTCTCGCGTATATATTGTTGGTTATCGTCAGCGCGCTGCTGGTCGACAGGAAGAAGGAATATGAAAAAGAGAGCCGTTACTACCGCTTTCTGCTCAACAGCACCACCTTTCTGGCGGCGAAGCTGATCCGCATCAGGCTGCACGTCACGGGCGCGGAAAAGCTGCCCGGGGGCAGGTTCCTGATGGTGTGCAACCACCGCTCCAAATTCGACCCTATTCTGACGTGGCTGGTGTTCGGCGACAGGCAGCTCACCTTTATTTCCAAGCCCGAAAACTTTAAGGTGCCCGTGTTCGGCAGGCTGATCCACCGCCTGCGCTTCATGCCCATAGACCGTGAAAATCCGCGCAACGCCGTGAAAACCATCAACCGCGCCGTGGACCTGCTCACCCGCGACGAGGCGAATGTGGCGGTGTATCCCGAGGGAACGCGCAACTACGGCGAGGGTCTGCTGCCGTTTCACAATGCGATGTTTAAGATCGCGCAAAAGGCGCATGTGCCCCTGGTGATTCTCACTGTAAGAAACACCTACGACATACAAAAGAACTATCCGCTGCGCCGCAGCCATGTGTACATCGACGTGGCGCGCGTGCTGGACGCGGACGAGGTGAAGAAAACAAAGACCGCCGTGCTCGGCGAGTCGGTACGCGAAATAATGCTCACATCACTGAACGGGGGAGAACAGTCATGAAAACCTATGTATTGTATAACGCACAGTCCAACAACGGACAGGGAAAGCAGGCGGCGAAGCGCTTGGAGACAGTCTGGAAGGACCGCGCGCTGACCTATATGGAAGCGCGTCAGCTGGACGACTACGCGGGCTTCTTCACCAAGCTGGCGCCCGGCGATACGGTTTGCGTCTGCGGCGGCGACGGCACGCTCAACTACCTGGTCAATCATGTGGACTGCGACCGCCTGACGCACAAAATATATTACTTCCCGACAGGCAGCGGCAATGATTTCTGGACGGACCTCGGCAAAAAGCCGGGAGACGCGCCCGAGGACATCACGAAGTATCTCAAAAACCTTCCCACTGTGACCGTCAAGGGAAAGAAAAGCAAGTTCATCAACGGCGTGGGCTTCGGCATCGACGGCTATTGCTGCGAGGAGGGCGACCGTCTGCGCGGCGTTTCCGACAAGCCGATCAACTATACATCCATCGCAATTAAGGGACTGCTGTTCCGCTATAAGCCCACCAACGCCGAAATCGAAGTGGACGGAAAGCGGTTCTCGTTCAAAAAAGCGTGGCTGGCGCCCACCATGAAGGGACGCTATTACGGCGGCGGCATGATGGCGACGCCGCACCAGGACAGACTCGACCCCGAGCGCAAGGTCACCTGCATGGTGATGAACGGCGCGGGCAAGCTGCGCACGCTGATCGCCTTCCCCTCGATTTTCAAGGGAGAGCATGTGAAGAAAAGCATGGTCCATGTGATGAAGGGCAGCAGGATCAAGGTGCGCTTTGACCGCCCCGTTGCCCTCCAGATCGACGGCGAAACGGTATTGGGCGTAAGCGAATACACGGTGAAGATTTAAGGATAATGGAAAATTGACAATTGACAACGGAAAATGAATGTCGGGCAGACAGGTTGGCTGATGAACCACCTTGTCTGCCCGATTCCGTTTATATGAACTTACTGCGACTTGTTTTCTCCCTGTTTTGCAGCGGCTTCGCCGTCATGCCCGCAGTCGGACGCGGCGTTTATCCGACGTTTTTTAAAGCCGTCTTTTCCAAAGCCGCACTGACAGCCGAGGCGCTCGGCTCCGACCAAAATTTCCAATTATCCTTTTTCTATTGTCCGTTACTTACTTGCCAGAGATATCAACACCTGAAATTCCCCGTCTCCTACGCCCGCATACTCGGTGCAGGCGGCGTAGAGCTCTGCCTGACCGTTAAGAAACAGCGACGACTTTTTGATTGCTTCGTCGCCCGTGGTGTTCTCCAGACGGACATAATAGTCGTCCGGGAAGTTTTCTTCCTTGAATTTTGAGAGGTAGTCTGCCTCCAGCGCGGTTTTCAGGGAGGCGAAGGTGTCTTCGTAGTCGCGCTGCAAATAGCGCAGCAACCCCGCGTTGTCCAACCGTTTGCCCGTTTTCTTGTTGTAGTTATATACGTCGTAGTCCATATTGTGTCCCTGTTCCTCGCTTTTGATGAGGAGGGTCACAATATCGTCGTTGACAAAGGCGCTGTAATCGATGCTGATCGGCTCGGGCATCCTCTTTTCCGCCGCCGTCTGTCCTGCCTTGTTGTACAGGGGTGTGTAGCGTTGGGTGATTTCCTCGTTGATCGCCTGCGCGTCGGGGGTGTCAAAGCGCAGCTTGGGAATGCGGTACACAACGCTGACCTCGTTTTTGTTTTTGTCGGTGTAGCGGAACATCTGCTCACGGCCGAAGCCCACGCAGTCGAGCACCTTGGAGGATTCCTTCGGACGGGTGGTGACCGGAACGGTGGTGCTGACGGGCGGCACGTCGTGCGCCTTTTTTTCACCGCAGGCGGTGAGCGTCAGAATAAGAAGCAGGACGGCGCAGAGTAGTTTATAGCTTTTCATTTCGCAGTTTAATCTCCTCAAATGGGGTAAGGGTCATACCGAGGGCGTTTAAAATGCGCAGACAGTTTTCATACGCCTTGCTCTGCAGCAGCATGGCGGGGTTATGCGCGTCGTAGCCGATGGCGACTTTGTTGCCGACCTTGGCGGCTATTTTCCAGAACGCGGGCGAGGGGTAGCACCTGCCGTTGAGATAGCCGAGCATATTGAACTCAAGGGGGATATCTCTGTCCTTGGCAAAGCGGCAAAGCTCGGTGATGCGCTTTTCATAATAGGACCTGTCGCCGCAGTACCAGACGATGTCGGGGTGCGCCAGATAGGTGAACACGCCCTTTTGCAGTCCCTCCTTGACCTGGTTCACATATTGGTCGAGGTACTGCTCCTTCTTGCCCTCCTGCGCGGCGTAGTAGGAGCCTTCGTCATATTCATTGCCGACAAAATGCTGCCCCATAATCAGGTAGTCGAGGTGCAGCGGACGCACGAATTGAATAAATGCGTCGTAGGTTTCGGGATAATACTCGGTTTCAAAGCCGAGCAGGATTTTGATATCCCGCTTATATTCCTTTTTCAAGGCGCGGATGCTTTCGGCGTATTCCTGTGCCTGTTCGGGACGCATACGGAAATAGCTGTAGTAATCCCGGGTGGGAAAGAACTGCGGACAGTGGTCGGCAAAGCCCAGTACCTTTATGCCCGCCTTGATGGCGTTTTCCACATATTCTCTGTCCTCGCCCGTGGCATGGTTGCAGCGGACGGTGTGCGTGTGCAGATTGTATTTCATATGTAATCATACCTTTCAAAAAGTATTATACACCAAAAATAAAAGAATGGCAAATGTATTGCAAATGTTTTTAAAAACCGTTATAATGTTACGGGAAAATAAACCTTTTATTCTGATTTTGTGTTGAAAGGGCGGATAATATTGAACAAAAAAGATATAGCGGTACAATACAAGCACAGCGGCTTCAACTGTGCGCAGGCTGTTATCGCCGCCTATGCCGACGAGGCGGGGCTTGATTTGGAAACAGCGCGCGCTTTGGGAGCGGGCTTCGGCGCAGGCATGGGGACGATGGGCGCCACCTGCGGCGCCTTGTGCGGTGCGCAGATAGTGCTGGGACTGCAAAATAAGGGCAGACCTGTCGGCGGCAGCGCGCGCAGGCTGTTCAGCGGCTTTCTGGAGCGCTGCGGCGCGACCGTCTGTGCGGATATCAAGGGCGTGACGACGGGCAGAATGCGCTGCTCGTGCGACGACTGCGTGGCGAACGCGGTGCAGCTGTTGGAGGAGCTTCGGTGAGCGGGGCTTTTTCGCGCACCGAGCTGCTGCTCGGCGAAGAGGCGATGGAGCGGCTGAAAAACGCCCGTGTGGCGGTGTTCGGCGTCGGCGGCGTCGGCGGCTATGTTGTGGAGGCGCTGGCGCGTTCGGGCGTGGGAGCGCTCGACCTGATAGACAACGATACCGTTGCGCTGAGCAACCTCAACCGGCAGATCATCGCCCTGCGCTCTACGGTGGGGATGTACAAGGTGGACGCCGCCAAGACGCGCGTGCTGGATATCAATCCCGACTGTATAGTCAACGCGCGGCGCACGTTCTATCTGCCGGAGACCGCGCACGAATTTGATTTTACACAATACGACTACATTGTAGACGCCATCGACACCGTAAAGGGGAAGCTGGAGCTAGTGGAGCGCGCGAAGGAAGCGGGCACGCCGATCATCTGCTCCATGGGAGCGGGCAACAAGCTGGACCCCGCGCGGTTCGAGGTGGCGGATATTTATCAGACGTCTGTCTGTCCGCTGGCGCGCGTCATGCGCACGGAGTGCCGCAAGCGGGGAATCAGGCGGCTCAAGGTGGTATATTCCAAAGAGCCGCCCGTGCGTCCGCTCAAAAAGGCAGAGGAGCCGTCGGTGCGGCGCGACATTCCCGGCTCCACAGCGTTTGTGCCGTCGGCGGCGGGACTGATTATCGCAGGCGAGGTGATAAGGGATTTAATCTGCCCCTGAGAGGGGAAAACAGGGCTGCCGCGCATGTTGCGGGCGGCGGTCTTACAGCATCAAAAAAAGAGGAGAAAAGAAAGATGAAAAGGGTATTGAGTATGATTTGCGCCGTCGTGATACTGGCGCTGGCGGCTGTTCCCGCAGCGTCGGCGGATGCGGCGTATCAGAAGGGCGACGCGGACATGGACGGTCACATCACCATCGACGACGTCACCACCGTGCAGCGCTACCTGTCGGAGCTGCTGCCGTGCGAAGGCTTCTGGAAGTTCTTCACCGCCGACGCGGACAACGACGGCGATTGAATGTAAAAGACGTTACGCTGCTGCAGCGCGAGCTGGCGCAGTTTGAGACCATGTTCGGCGGCACGCCCGACGGCAACGCGACCATTGCGCAGGCGGCTGTTTCAATGGCGTACAAGCACCACGGCGAGGGCTATCCGGCGCCGGGAAAACCGCTGTATCAGTCGGTGTTCAACCTCGTTATGCCGGGGTCATATCCCCTGCGCTCCTGCGACCGCTTTGTCTGCGCCTCTGTCCGCTGGTCGGGTGCGGATGACAACTATCCCGAGGGACACGTCGGCATTCAGGCGGATTACCTCGACGCGCACCCCGAAAAATGGCAGGACCTGTACGGCTTTTTGGACAGCGATACCTACCGCTACAGCGAACCCTACGGCATGGAGCCGGGCGACATCATTATTGAGTACAGCGCTTACGACTTCCGCTCGCATACGTTTGTATATTGCGGCGCGGGGCTGATTGCCATGATCTATCCCGACGTTGCGGAGGAGGGGTATGATATTGCCGGCGCCAACTACGACGACACCGCGCCCCGGTGCCTGAAGTGGGTGCTGTCCTATAATATGTTCCGCGTGTTCCGCTGCAAGCAGTACGAGAGCAAGCCCGCGTATAAGCATGTGGGCTTGTGGGGATAAAAAAGCGCCGGTGGGCGCTCCCTCCCGCCGTTGAAAACGTTTATCTTTCAATGCGTTCATCAACGGCGGGATAGAGAAGTTTCCTATATAAGAAAAAAGAGAATATAAGAGAGAATAAAAAAATTTCCGATTTCCTCTTGACATTTGCCGCCTTTTCCAGTATAGTATATATGGTCACGGGGGTATAGCTCAGCTGGGAGAGTGCTTGACTGGCAGTCAAGAGGTCACGGGTTCGAGCCCCGTTATCTCCACCATCAATGCGATTTCGGTACATTTACCGGAATCGCATTTTTTCTTTAAAAACCGCAT
>ONEN01000091.1 GCA_900316815.1 uncultured Eubacteriales bacterium
TTCCGTCAAAACCGATTTTGTATTTCATAACACAATGCCTCCGTTCTTAAATATCAATCAATTCTGTACTATACTACTATTTTCTCACAGCGGGTGTCCCATAAAAAGGACTTTGCTCTGACGAGTAACAGGTTAAGTGTAAAACTAAACGCAAGCTTATTATTTCGGGCTTTTTAAAAATTAAGGGGTTTTCATTCGGAACAAATATGCTATAATAAAATAAAAAAGCGCCGTCGGGCGCTCTCTCCCGCCTATGGAAACGTTCGTCTTCCAACGCGTTCATCAACGGCGGAAACAGAAGTTTTAATAAAGTAAAAAACAAAAAGGAGCGGTAAGAATGAAACGAGCAGCGGCCGTCATTTTGGCGGCGATGGTAACAGCGACCATGTTCGCGGCGTGCGCGTCGGATAAGCCTGCGGAACAGAGCACCACTGCCGCAGAGCAGAGCGCAACGGAACAAGCGACGGAAAAGGCCACCGAAGCGCCTGAAGAGCCGTATAAGGAGACGCACACCCTGTACTTTAAAGACGGCGCCAACGGCAGCGGAGCCACGGCGACCTTCTTTAACAGCGTCAGCGGCAAAAGCGAATCGGTGGTGATGAAAAAAATCGGTGAGGAAAAGGACGGCAACGTTTTTACCTGCGAGGGCAACTGCGCCGCTTATAATATGGCGTACATCACCTGCGGCGGCAAGGAGACCCGCAAGTTCGCCTTTAACCCCTGTGTGAACGGCTGGTACCAATCGGAGGAAGATTTTCTTCCCTATACGCAGGGCACAACCACCGACTACAAGCCGAAGGTAGAGGAATTCAAGCTCAGCGGCTACGGCCACGAAAAGCTGATTTACGTCTGGAAGCCCGACGATTATGACGCCTCCTCCGAGCCGTACGATACCGTCTATATGCTCGACGGTCAGATAACGCTTTACCTCGATAAATACGGCCAGCAGCTTAAGGGCTGCCCCGTCGCAGACGAGCAGGTAAAGGCAATGATGGCGTCAACCGGCAAAAAAGCCATTCTTGTGGCGGTGGACAACGTGGGTACGCGCGATATAGAGATGATTCCCAAAATCGGCGTTTCAAAGGACCGGGAAATGATGGAAAAAATGAAAAGCCAAATGGGTTCGGACGAGGACTTTGAGTTTGACAGCATGGACGGCGACCAGTTTGCGGATTTCGTCGCCAACACGCTTGTCCCCTATATTCAGCAGCACTACAACGTCCGCACCGACGCGCGCCACACCTCTATCGCAGGCGTTTCCCTCAGCGGCATGGAGGCGTTTTATATCGCCGTGGAGCACCCCGAGGTCTTCGGCACCTGCGGCGCGTTTTCCCCCTCCTTCTGGGAATTTGACGACGCCACCTGGGACAAGTATGCGAAGGGAAAGAAATTTGACGACAACGCCGCTTTTCTGTTCCTCTACACCGGTCCCGAACAGTACGACACCGACCCGCATGTCACCAACATGTACAACCGTCTGAAGGGTCTGGGCTATCCCGAAGACAAGCTGGCGCTGCACTTCAACGAGGAAGGTCTGCACGACGGCACCGTCTGGCGCTGCATGTTCTCGGAATTTCTGACCGCTATGGTCTACCACCGCATTGAACCGCTGCAGCCGTAACAAAAACATACAAGACCGAAAAAACAGCAGCCGGGCAACCTCCCGTCTGCTGTCTTTGTTATCCTGTCATTATTCTGCCGCTTTACCCGAAAAAAGCCAAAGCACCGTTGATTCGGAAGAATTGCCGTTTATATCATACTGATACAACTCATGTGCCGAGCACACGAGGTCACACGCCTCCATTTTTCTCAGCTTTTCGTACCTATCCAATTGACTTTCCGAATTGTTGATATAAACCTCATACCACTTACCCTCCAACTGTACGTTGAATTGGTAGGTTTGGATTTTTCCGTCCGGATCGAGTAACGGATTCAGATAATTGCCGAAGGTGCAGTTTTTGATATCAAACCATTTACCCCCGAAATGCTTTTCCAGATCCTCCTCCTCGTGATTTTCCATGTACTTGTACACCTTATCGGCTTTGACAGACGTGTCCAAAATAACATGATCGTTTTCCACTACAGGCGTTTCCGCCTTTATCTGCAGCGCCGCGGGGACTGTATTGACAACAAACCCTGACCACCCGGTCAGCAAAATAGAAAAGATGATCGCTCCTGCCCGCATGGCAGCCGAGCCTATTTGATTCCGATTGTAATACGCAATTCCCGATAATACCAATAAGCCGATATTGACAAGATACACCGCGCCGCCTAAGCCGAAATTACTCAGGTTCGTAAAAAATCCCAGCACGATCAACCCTACCGTCGCTATCATCATAATGGTCAGCACGACCGAGTAATAGCCGAACAGCCCGGCTCCGATTCCCGGAGCGTGCGCTTTCTTTTCTGCAGGCGCTTCCTGTGTCTCTGCGGCAGCGGCCGCGTGATCGTTCTCACCCCGCTGCTCCTGCGCCTGCTGAGGCGCCCGGTAAGCCTCCGGGGTGTTGGCGCCCATGACGCCGACGGGAGCCTGTCGGTCGCCCGCAATCTCATAGGGAGACCCCTGTAAGACAAAGCCCCTTTCGGCATTACCCTCAAGCGCCCTTAAATCCGCCAGCATATCCCGTGCAGATTGGTACCGCATGGTGCGGTCAGCCTCACACGCCTTCATGACAATCCGCTTCAGCTGCGGACTGCCGTTTTTCGGGGGAGCAAAGGGCTCACCGCCCAGACGGCGGAATATTGCCTGTTCTTCTACAGAAAAAGGCACCACATCGGAGGTCAGCGGCATGAACGGCAGACGCTTTTCATTCAGCAGCCAGTACAACACCAAACCGAGCGAATAGACATCCACATTGTGATTATACGCGCGGTGCGCAAACACCTCGGGCGACATATAGCGGTAGCTGCCCGCTACGGATGCGTGCGTCACATGCGTCATTTCGCGCGCGATGCCGAAATTGCCTAATTTATACTCGCCGTATTCATTAACAAACAGGTTCTGCGGCTTAATATCGCGGTGAACGATGTTCCTGTTCTCACACAATTGCAGCGCGCTGCAAATATCCTTCCCCAGCTTGACGGCAACGCGTTCGGGGTCGCGGAGGTTCTGCACCGCCGTATTCAACGGCGTCAGCAGCTCCATTTTGATATAGATAAGATAGCACATGCCGCCGTTCAAATATTCATATTCGATATCATCGCAGTTGACAATATTGGTATGCGTCAGCTTACGCATATTATTATACTCCGCCGAAAAAGCGTCCAGCTCATCCTTAAAGTGCTTCCGAATGCTGTCGTCGGAGTATCCTTCCGCACGATACTCCGCGATGACGCTGTCATCCCGGGGAATGCGGACGACCTTGAGAGCCGCTTTCTCTCTTTTACCGAACTGCTCCCGCTCTATCTCATACAACCTGCCGGAGCCGCCGTCTCCAAGCACCCCGACAATGTGCCATTTTGGGAACAAGCGGGTAATATTTGGTTCATTCACACAAACCCCTCCCTCAAAATGATACTACTATTGTACATCCTGCGTTGTTTTCTGTCAATCATTATTCGACAACAATAAACGTTCCGAATGAGAGCTGCCCTTGCGTATACCGCCGTTCTTCCCGGCAATACCATCATTCTTCTTCTGCTAAAGATTAAACGACAAAAAAAGACTTGACTTTTGTCCTTGCCCCCTATATAATAGAAAGTGCACAATTAAGACCCCTTAAAGACAGTGACGGGAACAAGATATAAAACACTTCGGCACAGAGAATTGTCGGTCGGTGCGAGACAATGCGGAGGTTTATATGGATAGCTCATCCCCGAGTTTTCCGCGTGAGAATAACGGTAGCGCGGAACGCAGGACAGCGTTATCAGTCAGGACTTTGTTGGAAGTCTGTGAGGAGCGTGCGGTGACGTATGCTTAAATCAAGGGTGGTACCACGATGATTTCGTCCCTTATTGCAACTATGTTGTATTTAAGGGGCTTTTTTTGCGACAATATCTTTGGAGGCTATAAAATGAAACCGTCTTATGAAAAGTACATTCCGTTCAAGCAAATTCCCCTTCCCGACCGCACATGGCCGAACAATACCATCACCAAGGCGCCCGTCTGGTGCAGTGTGGATTTGCGCGACGGCAATCAGGCGCTGATTGACCCGATGAACCTTGAAGAAAAGCTCGAATTCTTCCACGCGCTGGTGGACATGGGCTTTAAGGAAATCGAAATCGGTTTTCCCAGCGCGTCGGAAACGGAATACGAAATCTGTCGTGAGTTGATTGAAAAGAACCACATTCCCGACGATGTGACCATTCAGGTACTGGTTCAGGCGCGCGAGCACCTGATCCACAAGACCTTTGAGGCCATCAAGGGCGCCAAAAACGTTATCGTTCACTTCTACAACTCCACCTCTACCCTGCAAAGGAAGGTCGTGTTCAAAACCGACATGCAGGGCGTCATCGACATCGCGGTGGAGGGCGCGCGCCTGATCAAGAAGCTCACCGACGAATACACGGGCGACGCGAACATCCGCTTTGAATACTCCCCCGAGAGCTTCAGCGGCACCGAGCCCGACAACGCGGTTGCCATCTGTGACCGCGTAATGGAGGAGCTTGGCGCGACCAAGGAGAATCCCGTTATCCTCAACCTGCCCAACACGGTCGAGATGTGTACGCCCAACACCTATGCTGACCAGATCGAATACTTCATCCGTCACCTGAAAAACCGTGAAGCGGCGATCATCAGCATTCACCCCCACAACGACCGCGGCTGCGGCGTGGCGGCAGGCGAATTGGCACTGCTGGCAGGCGCGGAGCGCGTGGAGGGCACGCTCTTCGGCAATGGTGAGCGCACGGGCAACATGGACATCGTGACCATGGGCTTGAATATGTTCACCCAGGGCGTTGACCCTCAGCTCGATTTCAGCAATCTCCCCCGGCTCCGCGACATTTACGAGCGCTGCACCAACATGCGCATCGACCCGCGCCAGCCCTATATCGGCGAGCTGGTATTCACCGCGTTCTCCGGCTCTCATCAGGACGCCATCAACAAGGGCTACCAGTACATGCGCGAAAGCGGCACCGAGTACTGGGAAATTCCCTACCTGCCGATCGACCCCGCGGACGTAGGCAGAGAATACGAGCCGATCATCCGCATCAACTCGCAGTCCGGCAAGGGCGGCGCTGCGTTTGTCATGAGCAACAACTTCGGCTATGACCTGCCCAAGCGTATGCACCCCGAATTTTCGCAGCTGGTACAGGCGAAGTGCGAGGCATTGGAGCGCGAGCTGATTCCCAGGGAGCTGTACGAGGTATTTGAGGAAAACTACCTCAACCATCCGATGAAATACCGGCTGACCCGCAGAAAAATCTACGAGGAAAGCGAGAACGGCAAGGATTATGTCCACTTCAAGGGCAGAATGCTGATTGACGGCACCACCGAGGTCAAGCTGCAGGGCACGGGCAACGGACCCATCGACGCGTTCTTCAACGCGCTGAAGAAGGTGGGACTGGATAAATACAAGTTCAAGGGCTACAGCCAGCACGCCATCAGCGAAGGCTCCGACGCAAAGGCAGTGTCTTACATTGAGCTGAAAACCCCCGCCGGCAAGCGCATTTTCGGCATCGGCATTGACTCCAACGTCAACATCGCCTCCGTCCTCGGCGTTCTCAACGCCATCAACCGCGCCGAAGCCGTATGAGTTGATCATCCAATACCATACGATAAAGCAAAAAATCTCCCCAATCGAAAATTCGGTTGAGGAGGTTTTTTCTGTTGACATAAACGGAACAATCTTTTATACTTATACTAAAGAACCAAATTCGAAGGGAGCTGCACCATGCAACGCTGTGTAAAATGCCAACATCTGCTATCCGACAATGCCGCCGTCTGTCCGCACTGCGGCGCACGCTATGACGTCGCTGCCATGCCCGATCCTCAAAAAGACATCAAAAGGAAGCGCATGAAAATAGCGCTGTTTATCCTGACGGGCGTGGCGGTGATTCTGATTGCCGCCATTGTGGCGCTGCTCATTCTCAGGAGCATTCCCAAGGCGCGCACCTTTGACTTTTCCTGTACGGAATACACCGACAAAATCAACGCCCTGCTGGGAACCGACAAGCTTGACAAGGACAAGTGGAACATTACGGAAGCGGAGGCCGTTTACACCGCCGACAGCTTTTACATCCGTCTGGACACCGACAAGGACAGCCAAAGGGCGACAAAAATCACCGTGGGTCCCGCCGACAGCGAGGACGCCGTCAAGATGGCAGCTGCCTCTCTGATGGTGGTGTACACGGAATATACGCAGACCATCGCAATCGACGAAATCGGCAGGTACAGGGACGGCGACAGGTACATCATCCTGCCTCCCGACCCGGTCCCCGCAACGGAGGCAACCACCAAACCGACGCTGCCGACGCTGCCGACTCCGGAGTCCGCCACGGCGACCGAAGTAATCACAGAAGAAGTCACAGAGCCGCCTTCAACAGAGCCGCCCAAAACAACCTACACGGCAATGGAGTTGGTAGGAAAAAATCTCTCCGAGATTATCGAACTGACAGGCGATGACTTTTATCTTGACAAAAAAGACATGCTTACAGCATTTGGTTCGGATCCGGTTTGGATGATCTATAATGATAACACAATGCCGGGCATTGGCATATATCTCGAGTATTCATCGGAAACCTATCACGATTTAGAGAATGGTGTCGATATTCGAGAAAAAATCAAATCCGGTTACTATGAAATTCACGGTTTTGTTGTTTATGGAACAGGAAAAGTTAACGATCTCATTTCGGCTGATATGACATATAACCAAATTGCAGCACAAGTTGGGGAACATGATTGCCGCGGAGTTGCACAAGGAACGCTTGTT